>JBAVTL010000342.1:0-13750 GCA_049696175.1 Anaeromyxobacteraceae bacterium | reverse complement strand
CCGCGGAGCGCCGCCGAGGACGCCCACCTCGAGGCGGCGCGGCGGGCGCTGAGGGAGTACTTCGCCGGGAAGCCGCCGCGGCTGCCGGCGCTGGACCTTCGCGGCAGCGAGTTCCAGCGCGCCGTCTGGAGCGCGCTGCTCGAGATCCCGTGGGGAGAGACCCGCAGCTACGGCGAGATCGCGGCCCGCATCGGCCGCCCCGGCGCGGCCCGCGCGGTGGGGGGCGCGAACCACGAGAACCCGATCGCCATCCTGGTGCCATGCCACCGGGTCGTGGCGGTGCGCGGCGCGCTCGGCGGCTACGCCGGCGGGCTCGACCGGAAGCGCTGGCTCCTAGCGCACGAGGCGGACCACGGGCCGCTCTTGAAGCTGGGGTGACGGATCATCTTCGCCCCGACCGGCCCCTGCCACCGGTGGCGCCTTCCGTTAGCTTCATGGCGCACCCTGCGAGTGACCTGTCGCAGGCCGGCCCGTACCCTCCGGGCGTGGGCTCGAAGGAGAACGACATGGCGAACGCGGAGAAGATCAAGAAGGTCGCCCTGGTCACCGGGGCGTCGGCGGGGATCGGCAAGGCGATCGCGCGGCGGCTGCTGAAGGACGGCTGGACGGTCTACGGCGGCGCGCGACGAGTCGAGCAGATGGGGGATCTCAGGGGCGAGGGAGCGAAGCTCCTCCGGCTCGACGTCACCGAAGAGGAGAGCATGAAGGCGGCGGGCTGGCTCCTCCCCGAAGGGGGATGGGAGCGACTCGTCGCCGCCGCGTTCCGGGCCCTGGCGCGCTCGCGCGCCGGGGCAGCCCGCGCGGCAAAGGCTTGAGGAGGGCGCGATGGAGGTCGTCGGCACCTACACCATCGACCAGTCGTGGCGTGTGATCCTCGCCGACCTCGGCGTGAGCCCCGCCAACGTGCTGCGCCGGGCCGGCCTGCCGGGGGACCTCCTCGGCCGCGGCCGGTCGACGCTCTCCCAGGCCGATTACTTCCGGCTCTGGCGCGTGCTCGAGGAGGAGGCGGCCGACCCCACCCTGCCGCTCCGGATCGGCGCGGCCATCAAGGGCGAGGCCTTCGACCCGCCGATCTTCGCCGCCCTCTGCAGCCCCGACCTCGACACCGCCCTCGAGCGCGTGGCGCGCTTCAAGACCCTCACCTGCCCGATGAGGCTGGAGGTCGACGTGCGCCCGAAGGCGACGGCGCTCGGCCTCTCCTGGCTCGACGCCTCGGAGGCGCCGCCTGCCACGCTGGTGGCGACCGAGCTGGTCTTCTTCGTCGCGCTGGCGCGCCTCGCCACGCGGGAACGCGTCGAGCCGCTCTCGGTCTCGACGCCGGTCGCGCTGGAGCCTGCGAGGGCCTACGCCGACTGGTTCGGCGTGGCGCCCGCGCGAGGGCGGCGCCCCGAGCTGGTCTTCGCCGCCGCCGACGCCCGCCGTCCCTTCCTCACGGCCAACGAGGCGATGTGGCGCTCCTTCGAGCCGGAGCTCCAGCGCCGGCTCGCGGCGCTAGATGCATCGGCGTCCGCCGCCGAGCGCGTCAGGGCGGCGCTGCTGGAGCTGCTCCCGAGCGGCGCTGCCTCGATGGGCGCCGTGGCGGCGCGCCTCGGCACGAGCGCCCGGACCTTGCAGCGACGGCTCCAGGACGAGGGGCAGAGCTTCGCGAGCGTCCTGTCCCGGACACGCACCGAGCTCGCGCACCACTATCTGGGGAGCACCGCCCTCTCCGCCGCCGAGATCTCCTTCCTCCTCGGCTTCGAGGACCCGAACTCCTTCTACCGGGCCTTCCAGACCTGGACCGGCACGACGCCGGAGCAGGCGCGCAGCGGCCGCGGCCACCGCGGGGCGCAGGCCTGACCCCTTGAACCGACGCATCCTGATGGGAGCACTCGTGACACTGACCCTGGCTGGGCTCGGCCTGAGCGGCTGCGCCACCTTCGGCAGGCGGCCGGACGGCGATCGACGCGCACGGATGGAGCGCTCGCCGCAGTGGAAGGACGGGCGGTTCGAGAACCCCCAGCCCATCATCAACGACCTATGGGGCATGCTGCGCGACGTCGGCAACGGCAGCGAGCACCGGGTCCCGACGCTGCCGGTGCCCACCGAGCCGGTCGATCCGCGTCGGTTCGACGCGCCGCCAGCGACCGGGCTGCGCGCCACCTGGCTGGGGCACTCCACGCTCCTCGTCGAGCTGGACGGCCGGCGCGTCCTCTTCGATCCGGTCTGGGGCGAGCGCTCGTCCCCCTTCGCGTGGATGGGGCCGAGGCGCTGGTACGCCCCCCTCATCGCCCTCGACCGGTTGCCGCGCGTGGACGCGGTGGTCATCTCCCACGACCACTTCGACCACCTGGACATGGGGACCATCCGGGAGATCCGCGGATGGGACACCACCTTCGTCGTCCCACTCGGCGTCGGCGCGCACCTCGCGCACTGGGGCGTCCCGGAAGAGAGAATCGTCGAGCTCGACTGGTGGGAGCGCGTCCGACTCGGCGAGGTGGAGCTGGTCGCCACGCCCGCGCGCCACGCCTCGGGGCGGTGGCCGCTCGGCGGCATGAACCGGACCCTCTGGGCCGGCTACGCGGTCGTGGGACCGGCTCACCGCGTCTTCTACTCGGGAGACACCGGCCTCTTCCCCGGCCTGACCGAGATCGGTGAGCGGCTCGGTCCGTTCGACCTGGCGATGCTCGAGGTGGGCGCCTACGGCCGCAACTGGCCAGACTGGCACCTGGGGCCGGAGGCGGCGGTGCTCGCGAGCCGGTGGCTGCGGGCCGAGGCGCTCCTGCCGGTCCACTGGGGGCTCTTCAACCTCGCCTACCACGGCTGGACCGAGCCGGTGGAGCGGCTGCTCGCGGCAGCCGCCGGCGCCGGCGTGACGGTCACCGTGCCCAGGCCCGGCCAATCGGTCGAGCCCGGCGCGCTCCCTCCGCTCGTGCGCTGGTGGCCCGACCTCCCGTGGAAGACGGCCGAGGAGGACCCGATCGTCGCTTCGCAGGTGGCTGGCGCGAGAGGGCTCGCCCGACTTCCCTGAAGGACGGCGCCCCGCTCACGGCAGGAGCAGGATCGACCCGGTCGTCCTCCGCCCCTCGAGGTCCCGGTGGGCGCGGGCGGCGTCCGCCAGGGGGTAGGTGGCCGTGAGCTCGATCCGGACCTTGCCAGAGCGGATGACCTCGAAGAGCTCCGCGGCCGCGCCGTCCAGCTCCTCGCGCGTGGCCGTGTAGGCCGCGAGGGTGGGGCGCGTGACGAAGAGCGAGCCCTTCGCCGACAGCTGGAGCAGGTCCACCGGCGGCACGGGCCCCGAGGCGTTGCCGAAGGAGACCATCAGGCCGCGGGGGCGCAGGCAGTCGAGCGAGCCCTGGAAGGTGGCCTTCCCGACCGCGTCGTAGACGACCGGCACGCCGGCTCCCTTCGTCAGCTCCCGGACCCGCGCGACGAAGTCCTCGCGCGTGTAGACGATGGCGTGATCGCAGCCGTGGGCGCGGGCGAGCGCCGCCTTCTCGTCGCTGCCGACGGTGCCGATGACGGTCGCGCCGAGCGCCTTGAGCCACTGGCAGGCGATGAGCCCGACGCCCCCCGCCGCGGCGTGGAGGAGGACGGTGTCCCCGGGCTTCACGGGGAAGGTGCGGCGGGTCAGGTACCAGACCGTCAGCCCCTTCAGCATCGCCCCCGCCGCCTGCCGGTCCGAGATCCACTCCGGGAGGCGGACCAGCCGGTCGGCTGGCATCACCCGCGCTTCGGAGTAGCTGCCGGGCGGGCCGCCCGCGTAGCCGACGCGATCGCCCGGCTTCACATGGGTCACGCCGCTCCCGACCGCCTCGACCACGCCGGCTGCCTCGACCCCGAGCCCGGACGGGAGCGGCAGCGGGTAGAGCCCGGTGCGGTGGTAGGTGTCGATGAAGTTGACGCCGATCGCGGTGTGGCGCACGCGCGCCTGTCCCGGACCGGGCTCGCCCGCGGGGACCTCCTCGAGCCGGAGCACCTCGGCCCCACCGGGCGTCTGGAATCGTATCGCCTTCGCCACGCGCACCTCCATCGGGGAAACGGGAAGCCTACACGGGCGGTCGCGATCCGGGAACGGGCCGGCGCCGGTGGCGCCCCTGACCCGTCACCCCTTCGGCAGCACGTTCGCGTCTAGGTCGAGCGGGATCGGCACGCCGTCGAAGTTGAAGCCGCCCTTCAGCGCGACCTTCAGGCTCGCGAAGGGGAGCAGGAAGCGGGCCGCCGCCTTCCCCACCTTGAATGGGGAGATGCTGATCGGCACGGTCAGCTCGGCGCTCTCTCCAGGGGCGAGGGGGGCTTCGAGCCGCCCGATCGCCCGCGCGATCTCCTTGCCGGCCACGACGAGCGTGTAGTCGAGGCTCGCCGACGGGAGCGGGAAGCCGTTGGTGTTCCCGACCTTGATGCAGAGATCCAGCACCACCTCCCTGGGCGAGGCGGAGCGCAGCTGGAACCGGAGCACCTGGAAGTCGGGCTTGCGCGGGATGGCGAGCGTCCCGCCCCCCTGGATCGGGACGTCCACGACGCCGAACGGCGTGCTGAAGGAGACCGCCCCCGTGAGCGCGTAGCCCGCCTCCTTCTGCGTCGCCATCACCGCGGCGAAGCCCGGGACGGCGCCGAAGCGGATCGCCACGGGGAAGCTGATCGACCCGCTGCCGGGGATCCGGTCGGGCGTCATCGCCGGGATGGCGAAGGCGGCGGACACGTCCCCCTGCGCCGCGGGCTTCCCCTCGAGCAGGACGTCGAAGCGGACGCGGGAGACCGACAGGGGGAAGGGGTTCGGGTTGTCGACGCGGGCGCGGAAGGTCAGGAGCGCGTGCGTGAACTTGATCTCGTCGAGCTTCGCGGCCTCGAAGGCGATCTTCGGCAGCGCGACCGGGAGGGGAGCCGGGGGCGGCGGGCGGGGCTTCCGGTGGGAGCAGCCGGCGGCGGCGACGACCAGCAGGGCGAGGGCGAGCTTTCGCATGGGGAAGAGTAACGCCAGAGCGATCTCGAAGGGTCAAGCCGGACGACGGCGACGCGCGGTGGCGCGCCGCCGCGCCGCCTGCCCGCCGGGTTCCCCTCTGGCCGGGCGGGCCAGTTCCTTGCGGCGTCGGCGGCCCCTGCATAGAGTCGTGTGTCCCACTCCACAGGAGGCGCGATGGCGAAGCTCTTGGCGATGATCCTCGCAGGTGGAGAAGGCCGCCGCCTAGATCCGCTGACGCGCGAGCGCGCGAAGCCGGCGGTGCCGTTCGGGGGCCGCTACCGCATCCTGGACTTCGTCCTCTCCAACTTCGCGAACTCCGGCGTCCTCAAGATGAAGGTGCTGGTCCAGTACAAGTCCGAGTCGCTCAACACGCACGTGCAGCGGGCGTGGCGCCTCAGCTCCTTCCTCGACCAGTACGTGGAGATCGTGCCGGCGCAGATGCGGGTCGGGCCGAAGTGGTTCGAGGGCTCCGCCGACGCGATCTACCAGAACCTGAACATCGTCACCGACGAGCAGCCCGACTACACCTTCGTCTTCGGCTCCGACCACGTCTACAGGATGGACGTCAGGCAGATGCTCGACTTCCACGTCGAGCGGAAGGCCGACATGACCGTCGCGGCCATCCCCGTGCCGGTGGCGGAGGCCGACCAGTTCGGCATCATCGAGGTGGACGCCGAGGGGCGGATGATCGGCTTCGTGGAGAAGCCGAAGGCGGACGCGAAGACCATCCCCGGCGATCCGACCCGCTGCCTCGCGTCGATGGGGAACTACGTCTTCACCACCGACGCGCTCTTCCGCGAGATCGTGAAGGACGCCGGCGACACGGGCAGCGCCCACGACTTCGGCAAGTCGATCGTCGCGACGATGTACAAGACGCGCCCGGTCTACGTGTACGACTTCGCGACGAACGTGGTCCCCGGCCAGGGTGGGAAGGAGCGCGGCTACTGGCGCGACGTCGGGACCATCGACAGCTACTACCAGTCCAACATGGACCTGGTGGACGTCGACCCGATCTTCTCGCTCTACAACGAGCGCTGGCCCATCTACACCGCCCGCAACAACTTCCCGCCGACCAAGTTCGTCTTCGCGAACGAGGCGGAGGGGCGCGTCGGGCGCGCCACCGACTCGCTCGTGTGCGAGGGGTGCATCATCTCGGGCGGCCAGGTGCACCACTCGATCCTGTCGCCGAAGGTGCGCGTCAACTCCTTCACCAAGATCGACGACTGCATCATCTTCGAGAACGTGAACATCGGACGCCACTGCCGGATCCGGCACGCCATCATCGACAAGCACGTCGAGATCCCGGCCGGCACCGTCATCGGCTACGACGAGGAGGCAGATCGCCGGCGCTTCCCCGTCACCGAGCGGGGGATCGTCGTGATCCCGAAGGGGATGCGGGTGGTGGCGGGCGGCTGACCGCCGTGCAACTCTCCCGCATGGCCGATCTCCAGAACGAGTTCTCCTGGTCCAAGTCGCGGCACGAGAAGTTCAAGGAGTGCCCTCGCGCCTACTTCTACACGTACTACGGCAGCTGGGGGGGCTGGGAGGCGCCGGCAGGCGCTCCCGTCCGCGAGCTCTACGTCCTCAAGAAGCTCTCGACCCGCTGGCAGTGGGCAGGGTCGATCGTCCACGACGCGATCAAGCAGCTGCTGGAGCGGGCGAAGCTCCGCGGAGAGTTCACCCCCGTCGACCAGCTGGTGCAGCGGACGCGGGAGCGGGCCCGCGCCCAGTGGGCCGGCTCGCGGGACAAGAGCTACTGGCGCGAGTCGTCGAAGATCGTGGGGCTCGTCGAGCACGAGTACGGCGAGCCGGTGCCGAACGACGAGTGGAGGCGGATCTACGACCAGGTGATCGAGGGGTCGCTGCGCGCCTTCTGCGCGAGCCCGACGCTGGAGGAGATCCGGCGGACGCCGCGCGACGCGTGGCTGACCATCGACAAGCTCGACTCCTGGCTCTTCGAGGGCTCGAAGATCTGGATGGCGATCGACTTCGCCTTCCGCGACGACGGCGGCCGCGTCCACGTCCTCGACTGGAAGACCGGCAAGGAGCGCGGCGTGGACCACCTGCAGGTGGGCAGCTACGCGCTCTACGCCAGGAACAAGTGGGGGACGAGCGCCGCGGGCGTGGTCGGCGGGCTCGTCTACCTGGTCGGGAACGGCGCGGAGGGCGCCGTGGCGGGGGAGCGCGTCGAGGTCAGCGTGGACGAGGAGGCGCTGGGGAGGTGCGAGGGCGAGATGCGGAGCAGCATCGCGGCCATGCGCGCCACGCTGCGTGACCCCGCGCGGAACGTCGCCGACGTCGAGGGCTTCCCGCAGCTCGAGGACCGGGAGCGCTGCAGCCGCTGCCCCTACCGCCGCCCCTGCGGGAGGCTGTGACCGATGGCGCGCGTCGAGATCCAGCTCCCCGACACCTTCCCGTACTCCACCGAGATCCCGGTCCGCATCACCGACCTCAACTACGGCGGCCACGTCGGGAACGACGCCATCCTCTCGATCGTCCACGAGGCCCGCGTCCGCTTCCTCGGATCACACGGCTGGACCGAGCTGGACGTCGCGGGCGCCGGCATAATCATGGCCGACGCGGCGATCGTCTACCGGGCCGAGGGCTTCCACGGGATGGTCCTGAAGGTCGAGGTGGCGGTGGCCGAGCTGCGCTCCCGCGCCTGCGACCTCCTCCACCGGATCACGGACGTCGCCACCGGCGCCGAGATCGCCCGCGTGAAGACCGGGATCGTCTTCTTCGACTACGCGACGAAGCGGGTGGTCTCGATGCCCGGGGCGTTCCGCGAGGCGTTCACGCCGGCATGATCCTGGTGCCGACCCGCGCGATGTGCTCGCGCAAGGGCTGGCTCCGGATGGCGGTGAGCGCGCTGACGTCGAAGTGGTACGGCAGCGGCAGATCGTCCAGCTCGCTGGCGATCGCCTCGGCCTGCAGCGCGTCGTCGACGCCCTCCAGCGCGAGGTCTATGTCGGACGATGGTGTCGCCGTGCCCTTGGCGCGGGAGCCGAACAAGATGGCCCCCGTGACGGCGGGGTGCCGCGCCAGCACCTCCCGGATTAGCTGGAGCTCACGGGGCGCGAGGCCGACCGCGGCGGTCATGGGAGCGCCCGCGCCTTCAACCACGCGTGAAGCAGCTCGAAGGCTCCGAGGTAGCGATCCCGGATCGCGAGTACGGCCCTGTCGAACTCGGCTTCGTCATAGGTGTGCGACAGGAGATTCCGGTGGTCGAGCATGTCGACCCAGACCTGCCCGTCGTCCAGGATGCGAGCCGCGAAGGCCTCCTTGACGACGTTGCGTGGCGTGACGGGCGCGATGACGCGCCCCTCGTGCTCCAGGTAGTCCTTGAGCGTCTTCCAGGCGAGCTCGACCGCAAACTCGAAGCGCTGGACGGTGCCCTCTTTCTCCAGATTGGAGAGCGTGGTGACGTCCCGCGCGATGGGCTCGCGGAGCAGGGCCACCGCGCGATCGAAGTTCTGGAAGCGCTGCTTCCAACGGACGTCCTGTTGCACGGAGCCCCTCCTGACGCTGATGCGCCGACCCCGATTCTAGACCAACACCTCTGCCGGGATGGCAACGCTGGCCGACGACGGCCCCTGGCAGGCTGTTGAAGCACGCACGCCGTGAGCGGCATCCACCATGATCATCCCCTCTCCCCCACCGGGGGAGAGGGCGGGGTGAGGGGGCGACCCCGGCTAGCGGCGTTCTCCTGCTCCCTCACCCTAGCCCTCCCCCTCGATGAGCTGACCATTGATCTCATCTCGCCCGGCCCCGCAGCGAGTTGACGCAGGTCGTCGCGTCTCCGCCGCCAGGCGCGTCTCCGCGCGAGAAGCAGCAACGAGGGAGAGGGGGCGGCGCACGCGCTGACGCAGCGTCGGCGACGGGCGAGGGCCGTCCCAGACGTGGTTCACTCACAGAAGATGTTGACAGGCCTGGGGCCGGGTTGCCCGTCGCGGTCTCGACTGCTCCGTGAACGCCCGCCAGGATGCACGCAGCCCGCTCTACGGCATGCTCGACACGCGTCTTCGGAGGCAGAAGCCCCCTCCCGCGAACTCGCGGCAGCGGCCGAATGTGGGCGTTTACGGAGGGTGCGGATTCCTCCACCGGGACTTCGGCCTCTCCAAGGGCGCGAGCCACTTCCGCAAGGTCGCCGCGGAGCTCATCCAGCGCTACCCCGAGGTGGTCGACCCGCTGAGGGACGGCAGGCTATGCATCACGAGCGTCGTCGAGCTGGCGAGGGTCATCACGCCGGAGAACCGGAGCGATGTTCTGCCGCGCTTCTTCCACGCTTCCAAGCAGGAGGCGAAGGCGGTCGCCGCTGAGATCCTGCCCGCCGTGGTGGTGCCGCGGCGCGAGATGGTGACGACGGTCCCTGTCCCTGCGGCGCGGGCGATGGTCTTGCCTGGCGCCACGATGGGGGCGCCCGTTTCGGAGCCGGCTGCCGTGCGGCAGGATGGCGCAGAAGTTCTTCCGGTAGAACCGCAGCCGTCGCTCCCGCCTCGGCCGGCGCCGCCCACGAGCGTTCAGCCGCTCACCGCCGAGGCGCGCCGAGGCCGAAGGCCGAGCGGGCCGCCCCGCAGATCGAAGCCGTGCCGCGAACGGGTGAATGTGGTCGAACTGAAGCCTGTGGGACCGATACGCGCCGGTCCGGCGGCCGCAGACGCCTGCCGCGTCGCCTTGACGCCGGTCGTAGGCACGTGACCGGAGCGGAACCGTCGCCCCGAGGCGGGTGCGCCGCGCCCTCGCCCCCTTCCCCGTCGTTGCTCGCTTCGCGCGGACACGTCACCGCGGCACGGTTGCGCGACGGGCGCCGGATCCGTGCGCGTCGGATCGATGCGGACGAAACTCACAGCCAAGCCCGCGTCACCTATCCCGATTCCGTACGAAGTGATGAATGGTCAGCAACGGATTGGGGGAGAGGGGTGGTTTTCATGGGTCGGGCCTCGCTGCCTCCGCCGCTTCAGTCGATGCAGGAGTGGCGGCCCCAGCCGAAGCGCTTGCGCAGCCGATCGTGGAGCCGGCTGCCGGCGAGGATCCCGGCGAGCGTCGCCAGCGCCGCCCACTTCCCTTCGCCGAGCTGGACCAGGGCGGCGCCTGGGCAGGCTCCCGCGATGGCCCATCCAGCGCCGAAGAGGAGCGCTCCCGGGACCGTCCCCGCGACGACCGTCTTCATCGGGATCTCGTCGCGGCGCGCCAGCAGGAAGAAGCCCGCGATCGAGAGCGCCAGGGCGCCGCCGAACGCGAGGAGCAGGCGCGGGTCCTGGAGCGTGAACATCCTGTGGAGCTCCCCCCAGTCGGAGAGGCCCGACATGGAGATCGCGAAGCCGAACGCCAGGCCGAGTCCGGCCAGAATCAGCTCGTTGCGGCGATGGACGTTCACGCGAGCCCCGCGAGGAGGAAGGAGACCCCGATGGCCGTCGCGAAGAAGAGGGCGGTGCTGACGAGGCTGCCCGGCATGAGGCGGCCCGAGCCGGTGAGGCCATGGCCGGCGGTGCAGCCGCCGCAGAGTGAGGCGCCGAAGCCGACGAGGACGCCGCCCTCCGCGAGCGCCGCGAGGCCGCCGGCACCGGGCCCGACCAGGCGCGCGAAGGGCTCGCCCATCCCTGCGGCCCCGAAGGAGCCACGGAGGAGCGAGGCGAGCAGCCCGCCGGCGGCGATCGCGACGAGGAAGATCGCGTGCTCCCTCAGCGAAGGCGTCGGTGCGCAGACCCGTCCCGCTGGCGCCTCGAAGACGGGCTCAGCGCCGGGCGAGGCGGAGGGTGCCACCGCCGGGTCGAAGGTGGAGGAGGACGAGCCGAACGCCTCGGCCGTCATCGCCAGCATCGCGGCCTCGAGCGCGGCGCGGTCCGCCTCCAGCGCCTCGAAGCCGCGATCGACCTGCAGCTCCTCCTGGACGCGAGAGAAGCGCGCGACGACGCCGGAGACGCCGAGCGGACGGCGAAGGAGGATCCAGTAGGACACCGTGATGACGCCGAGGACGGGCGCCGTCACCCAGAACGGCCAGAAGTTCGTCATGGCGGCGGGCTGGGGTCAGCTCTTGATGAACTTGGGGTCGAGCGACTTGCCGTTGGGCAGGAGGTTGGGCGGCACGCGCTGTCCGGCCTTCGCCAGCTTGAGCCGCTCGCAGTTCTCGAACTTGCCGTCGCAGTAATGCACCTGCCAGACCGCCAGCGATGCCTTGAGCGTGAAGAGCGGGAAGAGGGGGCAGCTGGATGCGTTTGAGCAGGACATATTCGATCCATCCCTTCTAATAGGACTCGGATTGTCCACGATCGTCCCGGAAGGGACAAGGCTGTGTACCGCGGCCATGTGACGCAACATGGGCCTGCGCGCATACGCGCATCCGCCGTCGCCACGAACGGCACCCGAAACGACGAGAGGCGGGCACCAAGGCCCGCCCCCCATCTCATCCGAACGGCTCTGCTGTTGAGGCTACTTGCCGCGCACCGAGCGGACCGCCTTGGCGGCGCCCTCGAAGACCACCGGGATCTGCGCCTCGGTGAGGCAGGAGAACGCGACCCGCAGCTCGCTCTTGCCGAGCGCGATCGTGCCCACGCCGTGGTCGTCGAGCAGCCGGACGCGGACAGCGTCGGCGTCTGCGCCCTTCAGCCGCAGGCACATGAAGTAGCCAGAGTTGAACGGGTAGACGTCCCAGCAGTCGGCGTATTCGGCCTTGCGGCACTCCTTCGCCGTCACCGCGGCGCGGGCCCGGAGGACCGCCACCTTCTCGGCCTGCTGCTTGCGGAAGTCGGGGTCGTTGATCGCCTTGAGGATGACCGACTGGCCGGGGTTCGAGATGTTGGAGACGTAGGAGCGGATGACTCCGGCGGTCTTGTCCTCGAGCGCCTTGTAGACGGCCGGCGTCCCGTTCTTGATGCCGAAGGTGACGAACCCGACGCGCAGCCCCCAGACGAACTCCTCCTTGGTGGCGCCGTCGACCTTGACGGCGAGGAGGTTGTTCGAGGCCTTCGCGAGCCGGGCGAAGAGCGACTCGGTCTCGCAGGCGTCGTCGAAGAACATCCCGTAGTACGCGTCGTCGACGCAGACGACCAGCTTCGTCCCCTGCTCGGCCTCGGCGGTGAGGGCGTCGGCGATCGCCTTCGACTCGGCCTTCGTCGGCGTGTAGCCGGACGGGTTGTTCGGGAAGTTGAGCGAGACGACCAGCTTCTTGCCGCGGTGCTTCGCGAGCGCCTCGGTGAACCCCTTGACGTTGAAGCCGGTCAGCTTCTCGTCGAAGAGCGGGTAGTAGTCGAACTTCCCCTCGAGCCGCGTCTCCCAGTTGAGGTTGTAGTTCTCCCACAGGAGCTCGGACGACAGGAGCGCGGTGCCGGGATCGATGAAGAGATCGCCGACGAGCCCGAGGCCGTGCGTGAGGGCGTTGGTCACGACGGGGTTCGAGATCGGGTGGTCGCCGAGCGTCGGGAGCTCGGCGCGCTGCTTCTTCGACCAGGCGGCGCGGAGGTCGGGCTTCCCCTGGCTCGGCGCGTAGTCGAAGACCTCCTGCGGCGTGAGGCCGGTGAAGTACTTGCTGATGCACTGCAGGTGCATCGGCGCGCCGCCCTCGGTCGCGATGCCGACGGTCGCGTTGGCCGTCTTCGCCTTCTGCTTCGCCTCGGCCCCCTGCGCGAGGATCCCCTTGGCGGGGAAGAAGAACCGCTTGCCGCGCTCGCTCAGCAGGTCGAGGACGACCGGGCAGTCCTTCTTCAGCGCGTCGTTGGCGGCCACTGCGAGAGGGTTGAGGGGGGCGTTGCTCATCGGTGGGCTCCCGGCTTGTCGAGCCTTTGGGGTTGAGGGAAGTCGAACGCGCGATTGGGACATAGGCGACGGAGCGGGTCAACTACGAGCTGAGGGCGCCGCGCCCCAATCAGGCACGTCGAGGCAGGCCGCCGCACGGTGTTTTGTGCAGACGACGAACCGAGCGGATGGCAGAGTGTTCACCCTCAGACCTACCCGGAGGCACCCGATGGGAGACGACGTCCTCGTCACGATGCAAGGCGACCTCGAGCGCGCCCTCGCCAGGCCGGCCGAGCAGCGCCGTTGGGCAATGCTCGTGGACCTGCGCAAGTGCGTGGGCTGCCACTCCTGCACCATCGCCTGCGCCTCCGAGAACAAGCTGCCGCCGAAGCTCTGGTACCGGCCGGTCTTCGAGCGCGAGCGCGGCGCCTACCCGAAGGTCACGCGGACCTACCTGCCGCGCCCCTGCATGCAGTGCGACGCGCCACCGTGCGTGGAGGCGTGCCCGAGCAAGGGTCCGGGCGGCGCGACGTGGAAGGAGACCAAGGGGATCGGCGCCGGGACGGTGCGGATCGACTACGCGAAGTGCGTCGGCTGCGGCAAGTGCGTCCCCGCTTGTCCCTACGGCGCCCGGACGGTCGACGCCGGTGGCTTCCACGGCGACGGCACCCCGGCGGTGATGGCTTACGAGTCGAAGCCCGCCTTCGAGTACGGCGTGGCGTCGCCGCGCGTCGCCGGGGCGCCGCCGATCGGGAAGGCGCGCAAGTGCCACTTCTGTCTCCAGCGGCTGGCCGCCGGGCAGCTCCCGGCCTGCATCTCCACCTGCATCGGGCGCGCGGGGCTCTTCGGCGACGAGAGCGACCCGCAGAGCCTCATCGCCCGGGCGAAGAAGGCGAACCCGGTTCAGCTGCTCGAGTCCCGCGCCGGCACAGGTCCGCGCGTCTACTACGTCTCCGACGTGAAGCTGGAGGTGCTCCATGGCTGAGGGCTCCGGGATCAACCGCCGCGACTTCCTCAAGACTGCCGCCGCCGGCTGCGGCGCGCTCGCGGCCTCGCAGCTCGACTTCGCCCGCGGCC
>JBAVTL010000341.1:0-1712 GCA_049696175.1 Anaeromyxobacteraceae bacterium | reverse complement strand
GCACGCGATGGCCGCCTCCGGCCCGTCCGAGGTCGGTGACGTGAAGGTCGCCAAGGCGACCGGCGCCGACGCCCGCACCGTGTCCGAGGTCTGGACCCAGCGGAAGGCGCTGAAGGACAAGGCCGTCACGGTCCGCGGCAAGGTCGTCAAGTTCAACCCCGGCATCATGGGGAAGAACTGGGTCCACCTCCGCGACGGCTCGGGCACGGCCGACGCCAAGGACAACGACATCACCATCACCACCGCGGACACCGTGGCGGTCGGCGACGTCGTCACCGCGAAGGGCAAGGTCCTCGTCGAGAAGGACTTCGGCGCTGGCTACGCCTACCCGGTGATCATCGAGGAGGCGAAGGTCGCGAAGTAGGCGACGCTTCCCCTGCTTCACCGACGGGCGCGCTCCGCGAGGGGCGCGCCCGTTTCGTGGTGTACCCTCCCGGTGCCGTACGACCAGTTGCTGACGCGAGACCTCCCTCTGGCTGTCCCCGGGCAGCCGCCTTATCATGTGGGTCGTGACCCGCGAAGACGTTCAGCACCGACTCTCCGAGAGGCGGCCGGAGCTTGCCGCACTCGGTGTGCGTGCGCTCGACCTCTTCGGCTCGGTCGCCCGCGGCGAAGCGGGGCCCGACAGCGACGTCGACCTCCTCGTGGATTTCGACCAGCCCGTCGGGCTCTTCCACTTCGTGCGCGTTCAGCAGTGGCTGGAGGAGATCCTTGGCTGCCGAGTAGACCTCGTCATGCGCGAGGCCGTGAGGCCGCAACTGCGGGACCGAATCCTTGCCGAGGCCGTCCGTGCCTCCTAGGGAGTGGCGTCTCCGAATCGAGGACATCCTGGGCGCGGCCGAGGGCGTCCCGGTTCGTTCCCGACGAGATCGCGAGTACGCACCCCGCCGTCCCCTGGCGGCTTATGCGGGGGATGCGTAACGTCATCGCCCACGAGTACTTTGGCGTGACCGGGGACACGCTCTGGAAGACTGTGCGCGAGGACCTGCCGTCCATCCTCGAGCCGCTGCGGGCCGTGTTGCGGTCGACTCTGGGCGACTCCAGGTAGCTCCGCTCGGACAGCCGCGCATCTTCCTTCGGAACCTCGCCCCTGCCTACCGCCGCCCAGGCAGCCTCGGCGTCGTGTCGGTCTGGAACATCGCCACGAGGTCGGAGAGCTGGCCCGACTGGGTCGAGAGCTCCGCGGCCACCGACGAGGACTCCTCGGCGCTCGCGGCGTTCTGCTGCGTCACGTTGTCGACGTCCGCCATGGCCGTGGAGATCTTCTCCAGCCCCAGCGCCTGCTCGCGCGCGGAGCCGTTGATCTCGTGGACGATGGCGGCCACCTTCGCCACGCCGCCGCGGATCTCGTCGAAGGTCGCGGCCACGCCGCGGGCCACCTGCTCGCCGTCGCCGGCCTGCTTGACCGACTCGCGGATGAGCCCCTCGGTCTTCATCGCGGCCTCCTTGGCGCGCAGCGCGAGGCTGCGGACCTCCTCGGCCACGACCGCGAAGCCGCGCCCAGCCTCGCCCGCGCGGGCCGCCTCGACGGCGGCGTTGAGCGCGAGCAGGTTGGTCTGGAAGGCGATCTCGTTGATGTCCCGGATGATCACCGAGCTCCCCTCTGCGGCGCCGCGGATCCGCTCGATGGTCCCGTTCATGTGGCCCATGGCCGCGCTGCCGCGGTCGGCGGCCTCCTTCGCCGCGCGCGCCAGCGCCTCAGCCTGCTGCGC
>JBAVTL010000340.1:0-5188 GCA_049696175.1 Anaeromyxobacteraceae bacterium | reverse complement strand
CGGCTGCTCTCGCCGGTCGCCCGGACCAGCCTCGCGATCCTGGCGGTCTTCGTCGCGCTGGTCCTCGTCCGGCGCCTCCTGGCGCTCGGCAGGCCGGCGCCCATCCACGTGACGTGGGGCTGCGGCTACGGGGCGCCGACGCCGCGGATGCAGTACACGGCCGCCTCCTTCTCGGCGCAGCTGGCGGAGATCGCGTTCGCCGTCCTCCCGCAGCTGCGGCGCGAGCGGCTCCCGGCCGGCCCGTTCCCGGAGGGGAGGGGGCGGATCGAGACGACCTGCGTGGACGCGGTCGAGCGGCGCATGTTCGAGGTCCTCAACGAGGGCGACGACACCGTGGCCAACGCCTCCAGCCGGATCCCGGTCGAGCCGCGCTTCGCGCTCGGGGCCGGGCTCGTCGTGCTGATCGTCATGATCGGGGTGCTGCTCGGGAGCGCGGGGGTGCTGCGGTGACCGCGCTCCTCGTCGCGCACCTCGCGGCCCTCCTGCTCCTCCCGATCCCGCTCGTCGGGATCGTCAACCGGACCAAGGCCCTCTGGGCCGGCCGGAAGGGGCCCCGCATCCTGCAGAGCGGCTCCGACCTGATACGGCTGCTGCGCAAGGTGCCGGTCTACTCCAGCGTCACGACCCAGGTCTTCCGGCTCGGGCCGCTCGTCCTCCTCGCCAGCACGCTGGTGTCGGGCATGCTCGCGCCGCTCCTCGGCGGCTCCGTGCCGTTCTCCTTTCCGTACGACTTCGTCGTCTTCGCCTACGCGTGGGGGCTCGGCCGGATGGCGATGACCCTCTCGGCGCTCGACACCGGCAGCTCCTTCGAGGGGATGGGGGCGAGCCGCGAGGCGACCTTCGGCGCCCTCGCCGAGCCAGCCCTCTTCCTGGCGCTCGGGACGCTCGCCGGCGCGACGGGGCGGACCTCCTTCGCGGAGCTGCTCGCCCTCGGCCCCCACGGCCCGACCCGGGCCCTCATCGTCGCCGGCTGCGCCGTCACGCTCTTCATCGTGCTGCAGGTCGAGTCGGCGCGCGTCCCCGTGGACGACCCGACCACCCACCTCGAGCTGACGATGGTCCACGAGGTCATGATCCTCGACCACGCCGGGCCGGACCTGGCGGCGCTCCAGTACTCGGCCGCGATCAAGCTCACGATCGGCGCGGCGCTCGTGGCGACGCTGGTGAACCCGCTCCACGCCGCCGGTCCGTGGCCCTTCGCGGCGGCGAACGTGGCGCTGACGCTGGCGGTGGCGGTCGCGGTCGGGACCGTCGAGTCGCTCATGGCCCGCCTCAAGCTCCGGGCGGTCCCGCAGTACGTCTTCGTCGCCGGGGCCTCGGCCTTCGTCGCGCTCATGCTCACGGCCTGGTGGCAGGGAGGTGGCCGGTGACCTTCCTCCTCGTCGCCTTCCTGATCGTCCTGGTCGGGCCGCTCTTCATCGCCACCTGGCGCACCAGCCTCATGGGGCTCGCCCTCCAGGGCGTCCTCCTGACCGCGGTCTTCCTCCAGCGCGGCTGGCCGGTGACGGCCTCCGGCGCCGTCCTGCTGCTGGACCTCCTGCTGCTCCGCTCCTGGTTCGTGCCGCGCTACCTCCAGAGGATCCTCTCGCGGCAGGCCGCGCCGCGGCGCAACGACGTCATCCCCGCCAACATGCTCTCGTGGACGCTGGCGGGCGCGCTCGTGATCGGCTCGTTCCACTTCGCCGGGCTGATCCTGCCGGAGGGGGGCGTCGAGGCGACCCACCTCGCCGCCGCGACGGCCGCGCTGCTCCTCGGGTTCCTGGTGCTCGGGACCGAGAACACCCCCTTCAGCCAGATGACCGGCGCCCTCCGGATCGAGAACGCGATCGCGCTCTTCGAGCTGGGGTCGGCCCACCTGATGCCGCTCCCGGTCCAGCTCGGGGTGACGGCGATCCTCCTGCTCACCGTCCTCGTCTTCGGCAGCTTCCTGCGCGCTGGGCCCGCGGGCGTGCCGGGGGAGCGCGAGCCATGATGAACCTCCTCGCCGTCTTCTTCCCCGTCGCGGGGGCGACGGTCTCGGGCGTGAAGCGCGTGCGCCCACGGATCGTCTCGATGCTGCTCGCGATCGCCGCCGTCGACGCGGGGATCACGGTCTACCTGGCGCTCGGGACGCCAGCGTCCACGGTGGTCGTCTTCGGCGGCGGCTACTTCGTCGCCGACGCCACCTCGCGCCTCTTCCTGCTCGTCGCGAGCCTGGTCTTCGTCGGGATCGCGACCTACCTGTGGACCCGCGTGAAGGACACGCCGGAGTTGCGGGTGGGGCTCGAGCGGTTGGTCGGGTTCTCGCTGGCGTTCATCGCCGCCGCGAACCTCGCGATCCTCTCGCACCACGTGATCGCCGGGTGGGTCTTCCTGGAGCTGACGACGCTCGCGGCCGTCCAGCTCATCCAGTACCACCCGAGCCCGGCCCGCGTCGGCGCCGCCTGGCGCTACTTCCTGTTCTCGTCGGTCGGCCTCGGGCTGACGCTGCTCGGCTTCGCCTGCCTCGCGCGCGGGATGGAGGCCTCCGGGCACGCCGAGGCTGAGTTCTTCCTGGACCGGCTCGCCGAGGCGGCGCGCCAGCCGACAGAGATCTGGCGGCGCATCGGGCTCGTCCTGATCCTCCTCGGGTTCGGGACGAAGCTCGGCCTGGCGCCGATGTACACGTGGCTCCCCGAGACCTACCACGCGTCCCCTCCGGCCGTGACGGCCCTGCTCGCCGCGGTCCAGTTCAACGTCGCGCTCGCCGGGGTCTTCAGGATCGTCCAGATCTACCGGCCGACCGACCAGGCCGTGATCGGCCCGGTGCTGGTCGTGCTGGGGCTCGCGACGATGGCGATCTCGGCCCTGAGCGTCATCGCGACCCGCAACTACGTGAAGCTGATCGCCTTCGCCTCGCTGAACCACGGCGGCGTCATCGCGATCGGGCTCGGCATCGGCGGGATCGCGGCCTACGGCGTGGTGCTCTACGCGGTGGCCAACGCGTTCATCAAGGCGATCCTCTTCCTCACCGCCGGGAAGATCGAGGCCCACTACAAGAGCGAGGACGCCAGGCAGGTCACCGCCCTCCTGAAGGACATGCCCTACAGCGGCCTCTTCTTCATGGTCGGCATCTTCGCGCTCCTGGGCTTCCCGCCCTTCGGCAGCTTCCTCGGGGAGCTGATCATCCTCTCGGGGCTCATCGGCGCTGGGCGCTACGTCGTCTTCGCCGCCTTCTGCTCGATCCTCACCGTGACCTTCATCGCCACCGGCCGCACCGTCTTCCCGATGATCTGGGGAGCCCCGAGCGAGAAGTCGCACCGGGCCGGCCAGACGCTCACGAGCGTGCTCCCCAAGCTGCTCCTGCTCCTCGCGCTGCTCGCGATGGGGCTCTACCTGCCGTCGCCCGTCAACGCGCTCTTCCGGCAGGTCGCCGCCGGACTGGGGGGGATGTGACCGCCCCGCTCCTCGTCGTCCCGACCCGGGACCTCGCCAGCCCGCCGGAGCCCTTCTTCGAGGCGCTGCGCGCGCGGCTCGCCGCGGGCGAGCGCGCCGTCACCTTCTACGGTCAACCGGCGGCGGATCCCGAGGAGGCGACCGTCACCGCCGTGCTCGCCGGTGGCGCTGGCCTCTCGGTGCTTCGGACCACGCTGACGCGGATCCCGGGCTTCCGCTCACTCACCCCCGACTTCCCGGCGCTCCACGCGCTGGAGCGCGAGGTGTTCGAGCAGCTCGGGGTGAAGCCGCTAGGCCATCCCTGGCTCAAGCCGGTCCGCTTCCCGGACGCGAAGCCTGGCGAGGTGTCGAGCTACCCCTTCTACCCGATCGACGGGAAGGTCGTTCACGAGGTGGCGGTCGGCCCGATCCACGCGGGCGTCATCGAGCCGGGCCACTTCCGCTTCATGTGCCTGGGCGAGGTGGTGCACCACCTCGAGATCCAGCTCGGCTACCAGCACCGGGGCGCGGAGCCGCTCCTCCTGGCCCGTGATCCGCGGCGGCTGGCGCCGCTGGTGGAGACCCTCTCCGGTGACTCCAGCGTCGCGCACGCGTGGGCCTGGGCGTCCGCCGTCGAGGGGCTGGCCGGCCTCGAGCCCGAGCCTGCGCGGGAGGCGTCGCGGGCGCTCGGGCTGGAGCTGGAGCGGATCGCCATGCACCTCGCGGGGCTCGGTGGCCTCGCCAACGACGTCGCCTTCCTGCAGGGTGCGGCCACCTACGGGCGGCTCCGCACGACGGCCATCAACACCTCGATGAGGGTCTGCGGGAGCCGGTTCGGGCGCGGCTGGATCCGCGCCGGCGCCACGCCGGCGGGCTGGGACGCCGAGAAGGCCGGCGTCCTGCGCGCCGCGCTCGACCTCATCGCGCGCGACGTCGCGATCGTCAACGAGCGGTTCCTCGGCTCCATGAGCGTGCAGCACCGGCTCAGAGGCGTCGGGGTGGTCACGCGAGAGCAGGCCCTGGAGCTGGGGCTCGTCGGGCAGGCCGCGCGCGCCTCCGGCGTGGGGATCGACGCCCGGCTCGAGCACGCCGACGGGCCGTACGCGGCGATCCCGGTCCAGCGCGTGACGGAGTCCGGGGGTGACTGCTGGGCGCGCGGGGTGGTCCGCGTCCGGGAGATCGACGAGTCCATCCGCTGGCTCCGCGCCCTCCTCGACGCCCAGCCCACCGCCTCCTCCGCGGCGACGCCGGTCGGCCCGCTGCGGGCCGAGACGCTGGCCGTCTCGGTCCGGGAGGGTTGGCGCGGCGAGGTGGTCCACTGCGTGGAGACCGACGCGGCTGGGAGGGCTTGCGCCTACAAGGTCCAGGATCCGTCGCTCCGGAACTGGATGGGGCTCGCGCTCGCCGTCCGCGAGAACGAGATCTCGGACTTCCCCATCTGCAACAAGAGCTTCGATCTCTCCTACAGCGGGAACGACCTGTGAGGCCCGGGAGCGGCAGATGCTAGACGTCATCAAGGTCAGGACCTCGCAGGGGAGGCAGTACATCCCCGACCTCCGCGCGGCGGTGCCGGCCGGGTTTCGCGGGCTGCCGGTCGTGGCTCCGGGCGCTTGCCAGCCCTCGTGCAGCGCCTGCGCCGAGGCCTGCGCCACGCAGGCGATCTCGCTCCAGCCAGTCCGGCTGGATCTGGGGCGCTGCGTCTTCTGCACGGACTGCGTCGCGGCCTGCGGCCCCGGGAGGATCACCTTCACGGAGGAGCCGCGCATGGCGGCCGCCGACCGCGCGGCGCTCCTGG
>JBAVTL010000339.1:0-4030 GCA_049696175.1 Anaeromyxobacteraceae bacterium | reverse complement strand
GGGCTGGCGCGGCGCGGGCGCGAGGCGAGCGTCGTCGCGCTGGGGGCGGTCGCGCTCTTCTTCGTCGCTGCGCTCATCGAGGGGATCTTCCGGCAGCGCGTCCACTCGGTGCCGGTCCGCTACGCCGTCGCCTTCGGGACCGCCGGCGTCCTCTTCTCCTGGCTCGCGACGAGCGGCAAGGACCGGCCGTGAGCGCGGCGAAGGGCGGCGCGAAGGCGAAGTCCCCGGCGGCAGACCGGCCGGAGCAGCTCAGGGAGGTCGTGACGCCCGAGGGCGTGCCGCTCCGCTTCGTGGTGGCGCTCGCGGGCGATCGCGTCGGCGCCTTCGTGCTCGACCTCGCGATCGTCGGTGCCATCCTGCTCGCGATCGTGATCCCGCTCGCGATCCTCGCGGGCAAGGGGCTGATGACGGGGGATCTGGTCCTCGCCATCGCGGTGCTCGCCATCTTCCTCGTCCGGACCTTCTACTTCGTCTTCTTCGAGCTCTCCTGGCAGGGGCAGACGCCGGGGAAGCGGCGGCTACGGATCCGCGCAGTGGACGGCCGCGGCGGGCCGCTCACCGCGGAGGCGATCATCGCGCGCAACCTGACGCGCGAGGTGGAGCTCTTCCTCCCCATGGCCGCGCTCACGTCGCCGGGGCTGCTCTTCCCGGGTGCGCCCGGCTGGGCGGTGCTCACGACCCTCGCCTGGATGGTGTTCTTCGGCTTCCTGCCGCTCTTCAACCGGGATCGCCTGCGCGTCGGAGACCTCGTCGCGGGGACGGTGGTCGTCCGCACTCCCGCCGCGGTGCTGCTTCAGGAGCTGTCGGGCGTGGCTGCGGCTATTGAGGTCACGTTCACCGACGAGCAGCTCGACGTCTACGGTGAGTACGAGCTGCACGTGCTGGAGGACGTCCTGCGAGGACGGAGCAGGCCGGGCCACGAGGAGGCCGTCCGGACTGTGGCGTCGAAGGTGCGCGAGAAGGTCGGCTGGGACGGGGAGGCGGTCCCCGACGCGGCGTTCCTGGACGCCTTCTACGCCGCGCTGCGCGGACGGCTGGAGCGGCGCCTCCTCTTCGGGAGGCGCCGCTCCGACAAGCACGACAGGGGCTGAAGCCCCGCCCTTCGCTACTCGAAGACCTTCAGGAGGGCGGAGGTGTCCATGCCCTCCCTGGCGACGCGGAGGTCGTGGTAGGCGACGGCGCTGAGCACCATGGTCAGCGGCGTCATCGCGATCTGCGCGAGCAGGCTGACGACGAGGCCGGCGAGCGCCAGCGGCCTGTTCGCCGCGAGCGCGGCGCTCGCCACGTTCCCGAGCAGGCTCACGGCCCACAGCGCGAGCACCACGACGACGACGGCGCCGAAGATCGTGCCGCGGCTCCCCTTGGTCAGGGCGAAGCTCCGCTTGATCGTCGCGCCGACGCCAGCGGAGCCCTCCGCGACGACGATGGGTACAGAGACGATCAGCGCCATGCCGACGATGACGCCAGGGACGATGAGGGCGACGAGCCCGATCAGGACCAGCAGGTAGGCCGCGAGGCCGACGATGAAGAGCGGCCACGCGCGGCTGAACCCCGCGCCGATCATCGCGCCGAAGGTCACGTTGCGCCCGGCGAGGTGCTGCAGGGCGCCGAAGGTCATGCCGCCGAAGAGCACCAGGGCGAGGACCATCGTCGCCAGCCCGGCGACGGCGATGATGGGGATCACCCCCGACGGGAAGGACGGCGGCTGGCCCGGGGTGGGCGTGAGGACGCCGGCGCCGAACTTCACCGCGACGGCGACGCCCCCGATGATGAAGGGGACGTACGCGAGCAGCAGGAGCACCGCGTAGCGCAGGACGTTGGCCCACCAGGTCGAGAAGGTCCGCGACACCAGCGAGCCGACGGTCACGCCCCGCGCGCCTGCTCCGACGGGCGTCGTCGGGAAGGGCTGCGGCGCCCCGAACGGCTGCGTCGGGAGCGGCTGACCCGCCTCGGCGAAGGGGCCCGGTGCAGCCGGGAAGGAGCTCGCCCCCGGAAAGGAAGGCGCGTCGGCGCCGCCGGCCTGAGCGCCCGCTGGATCGACGCGGGTGCGGCAGCGTGGGCAGAGGCCGTCGGGGCGCTGTGAGTGCTTGAGGCCGCAGCCTTGGCAGGTGATCCAGTTCATCGGGGTTCCCCTCGGGGGCCGCGGCCCGGAGGGACCGACGGCGCACGGGGATTCTCCCGGAGGCGCCGCGAGCCGGCAAGGGCGCCGTGGCGGAGGTCGGGTGAGTCCGGGCTAGGACCACAAGCTGGCAATCGGCGCCGCCCATAGCCTTGGCCCAAAAGGCAGGACCTCTCGCCCCGCGTAGAGCACGACGCCGCACTCGAAGCGCTTGCCGGCGACCTCCTGCAGGCTGCGAAGCCCCTTGAAGTCAGCGGTGGTGACAGTGGCTCCCGCCTTCACCTCCACGCCGACGAGCTGGCGCCGTCGGCTCTCCATGACGACGTCCACCTCGTGGCCCGCGCTCGTGCGGAAGTGGAACAGGCGCGGGCGGACAGAGGAGATCGGCGCGAGCTTGAGCAGCTCGGTCACCACGAAGGTCTCGGCGAGAGGGCCCGCGTCGGCGGGCCGGTTCACGAGCCCCGCCGCGTCGAGCCCCAGGAGGTGCGCCAGGAGGCCCGCGTCGTTCAGGTAGAGCTTCGCAGTCCGTGCGAGTCGCTTCCCGACGTTCTCGAACCACGGTGGAAGGCGCAGGACGAGGTAGAGGGCCTCGAGGAGCGCCAGGTAGCGCTTGAGGCTCATGTGATTGATGCCGAGGGAGCGGCCCAGATCGGCCACGTTCAGCAAGCTGCCGGTCCGGATCGCCACCGCCTCCAGGATGCGTGGAAACTCGGCGATCCGTTCGATCGCTGCGAGCTCTCGCAGATCACGCTGGAGGAGCGTCGAGAGATAGGCTTCGAACCAGCGCTCGCGCGCTTCGTGCCGCCCCCTGCCTGCGGCCTCGGGATAGCCGCCGCGCAGCATGCGGTCGAGCAGCGAGGAGCGGTCCTCGGGTGAGGGCCGAAGCCGGTCAGGTCGCCCTGCGAAGCAGGCGTCGACGAAGCCGCAGGTCGCGCCCTCGAACTCTGCCTGCGCGAGCGGCCACAGCGTAAGGATCTCCATGCGGCCCGCGAGGCTCTCGGCGACGCGGGGCAGGACCAGGACGTTGGCCGACCCGGTGAGGATGAAGCGTCCCGGCCGCCTGTCGGCGTCGATAGAGCGCTTCAGCGGGATGAACAGTTCGGGCACCCGCTGGACCTCGTCGAGGATCGCGCGGTCACCGAGCGACTCGACGAAGCCCTGCGGATCGGTCCGCGCCGCCGCGAGGGTGGCCAGGTCGTCGAAGCTCCGGTATGGCCAGCCGCCGCCGCCGGAGAGCGACCTGACGAGCGTGCTCTTCCCCGTCTGCCGGGCGCCGGCCACGAAGACCGCGGGCGTGTCGCTGACCGCTGAGCGCAGCGGCGCTTCGAGGAGGCGGGGTAGCATGGAGATAAACTAACAGCCCATGTGAGATTATCCAACACGTCGGCGCGCGGCCGTCCCCGGCGGGGCGAAACGCTCGTTTCGTGCGACGCGCCGAGCGGCGAGGCTCCACGGCCGTTAATCGACGAGCGCTCCGCACTCCCACGTGCAAACCCACCGAGGGAACGAGCCATGAAGATCGGAAGTCGGCTGTGGATTGGCGTCGTCGTCGGCCTCTTCCTCGTGCTCGGCCTCCTGGCCGGGACCAAGGCGAGCCAGGTCGGCACCATGTTGAAGGCGGGCGCGGCGATGAAGCCGCCACCCGTGGCGGTCGCCTCGACGCGCGTGAGGCGGCTTCCATGGGAGCGGGTCGAGGGGGCGGTCGGCTCGCTGATCGCCGTCCACGGAGTCACGCTCGGCTCCGAGCTCCCGGGGCTCGTGCGCGGGATCGAGTTCGAGTCGGGGTCGTCGGTGCGGCGCGGGATGGTGCTCGTGCGCCTCGACACCTCCGCCGAGGAGGCGCAGCTCGCCGCCGCGAAGGCGGACGCGGAGCTCGCGGCGATCAACCTCCAGCGCGCGACGGCCCTCCGG
>JBAVTL010000338.1:0-5683 GCA_049696175.1 Anaeromyxobacteraceae bacterium | reverse complement strand
AAGGCGCTCCGCCTCCTGACGGAGGGAGATCCCGGCGGGCGCACGTACGAGCCGCGCAAGCTGGCGCTGCGCTTCCCGGAGCTCGCCGAGCTCCCGACCGTTCCCCGGGAGCGCAGTCTTCTCTACCCGATCGGCGAGAAGGTGCTCGCCGACGCGATCACCTGGTCGGTCGCGCGGGCGTGGGGAGAGGAGTGGACCCACGTCACGCTCGACACGATCCGGGACAACCTGCGCGGCCCCTGGACCTTCGACCCGAACGACTTCGCGACCAACCAGTTCGGCCATCCCTACCAGGGGAACCTCGCCTTCTCCGGGATGCGCGCCGCCGGCTTCGGCTTCTGGGAGTCGGTCCCGTTCCCGATCGTGATGAGCACCCTCTGGGAGATATTCCCGGAGAACGAGCCGCCGTCGATCAACGACGCCATCACGACGCCGGTCGGCGGCGTGTTCCTCGGCGAGGTGCTCTTCCGGCTCTCCCAGATGGTGCTCGACGGCGGCGGGCTGCACCCGGGCGCGGCCAGGCAGGTGGCCGCCGGACTCATCTCCCCGCCCGCGGGGATCACCTATGCCTTCACCGGAGACCGCTTCCGCGCGCGGGAAGAGGAGCCCATCCCTGCGTCCGTGGAGGTGCGGCTCGGGGGCAGCTTCGGCGGCAGCGCCTACACGGCCGGGCAGCGCTGGGCCACCGGCAGCCTCGTCTCGGGCCGGGTCCAGGTGACGCATGGGCTCCCGGTCGGCGACTGGAGGCTCCGTAAACCCTTCGACCACTTCGACTTCGAGGGAGCGGTCGTCGCGAGCGGCGAGGAGCCCTGGCTGCAGCTCCAGGTCCGCGGCCTGCTCCACGGCGGCGACTACGGCGGGGGCGCGTCGCGCGGCTTCTGGGGGCTCTGGGGGCTCTACGACATGACGACCCTCCAGCCCTTCCGCGTCTCCATGAGCGGGATCGGGTTCGGGACCACGGGCCAGTGGGCCGCCTCGAGCGGCGTCGCGCTCCAGGGCACCGCGCTCCTCGCGACGGGCTTCGGCGCCGCTGGCGCGCGGGAGGCCTCCGCCCTGAAGCCGAACTACCACTACGGCCTCGGCGGCCACCTCATCCTCGACGCCAGGATCATCGCCGCGGATCGCGGGGCGCTGCGGCTCGCGGTGCGCGACTTCTACGTGGGCGGCCTGGTCTCGCCCGAGTCGCGCGGCGACGAGCAGGTGGCCTACGCGACCTTCGGGGCGACGCTCCGCGTGATCGGGCACCACGCGGTCGGGCTCGACGTCACGCGCGCGCGCCGCTGGGCCGGCTTCCCGGATCGCCCAGACACCTTCGACAGCTACTCGCAGGCCATCGCCTACTACGCCTACGTGAGCGACACGACGTTGGGTTCCGGGCTGGCGATCGCGCGCCCTGACTGACGAATCCGATTTGACGACGCCCCCGGGGGGAGGGTACCGATCGGCCTCTCGAAGGCTTGCAGGGCGGCGGCGCCGCCGCCCGGAGGCGAAATGCGGATCCCACTCGTCAGCGCCGTCGTCGCACTCGCAGTGGGGGCCGCTCCGCTCTCGTTCGCAGGAGCCGCCGACCCGTCATGCAGCGCTGCCGGGTGTCACACCGATCCGAAGTACGGGCTCGCGCACCGGACGTCGGCCTCGGATCGGGGCCGCTGCACCGTCTGCCACGAGCCGCACGCGCCTGGTCAGAAGGGCACGCTGAAGATCTCCGAGAAGGAGTTCTGCGGGAAGTGCCACAAGAAGCTCCCCGAGGCGCACGGGGGCTACCCCATCGAGGAGCAGCGCTGCAGCAGGTGCCACACGTCCCACGCGCCCAACAGCAGGAAGAGGCTGGGGGTGGCCGTCCACGAGGTCGCGAAGGACTGCTCCAACTGCCACCTGGACGCGAAGGGGGCCACGCCGTTCAAGCTGAAGAAGGCCGATCCGGCGCTCTGCTTCGACTGCCACGGCGACGTCGAGAAGGCGGTCAAGGGCAAGGGCGCACACCCGGCGGTGAGCGACGGCACCTGCACCAGCTGCCACTCGCCGCACGCGAGCTGGCAGAAGTCGCTGCTGCTCGCGCCGCAGGGGAAGCTCTGCCTCGAGTGCCACTCGGACGTGGGCGAGAAGGCCAAGGCGGACGGCGCGCACCGGGCCGTGAAGGACGGCAGCTGCACCGCGTGTCACCAGCCTCACGCCTCGCCCAACCCGAAGCTCTACAGGGGTGACGGGCTCAGGACGTGCGGCGCGTGCCACGTCGAGCTCGCCTCCTGGTTCCGCCAGCGGAGCGTGCACGAGGCGGTCCGGCAGGGCGAGTGCCTGGCGTGCCACGAGGCGCACGTCGGCAAGCCCCACCTGCTCAAGAAGGACGTGACCGCCGCCTGCCTCGGCTGCCACGCCGCCCTGAAGAAGCGGCTCGAAGCGCCGGGCGCAGTGGTCCACGCGGTCGTCCCCGACGACTGCGGCAACTGCCACGTCCCGCACGCGAGCGGCGAGCGGTCGCTGCTGAAGCGGGCGGCGCCGGCGCTCTGCCTCGAGTGCCACGACGCGAAGGCGGCCGACATCGTGAAGACCCACGGCGGCTACGCCTTCCAGGCGGCCGACTGCCTCGGCTGCCACGACCCGCACGCCGGCAAGAAGAAGGGGCTGCTGCGCGCCGAGCTGCACATGCCCTTCGGCGACAAGATGTGCGACTCGTGCCACTACCCGCCGGCGGCGACGCCGGTCTACGCGACGCAGAAGCCGGGCGGCCTGAAGAACTGCACGGACTGCCACGACTTCTCCGGGCTGGAGAAGCTGGCGAAGCCGCACGACCCCGTGAAGAAGGGCGAGTGCTGGAAGTGCCACGTCCCGCACGCCGCCTCACGCCCCCACCTGTTGAACGTCTCCTCGTTCGTCCTCTGCACGCGGTGCCACGATCCCGCGGCAGGGAACGCGAAGGACGCGCACGAGCTGGTGAAGGCGGGGCCCGACTGCACGAGCTGCCATGTGGCGCACGAGCCGTCGAAGATCAAGGAGGCCCCGCGTGCTCCTCCGCCCCCCGCCGCCGCGCCGGTGAAGAAGGGCGCCAAGGTCGCGCCCGCGAAGGGGAAGGCGGGGAAGAGGTAGGGGAGCCGCTCACGGGCGGGAGTCGATCACCTGTAGGCAACGCCCCGCCTCGGGTACGGGAAGGGGGCCTACCGCTCCTCCCTCGTGTGCCAGACGCGCAGGATGAAGATGTTCGACGCGCGGACCTCGTACCGCAGCTCGTACTTGCCCACGAGAACGCGGCGGACCTCCCGCGGGTCGTACTGTTCGAGCCTCTCCCCGATGCGCGGCCTGCCGGGGAGTCGGCTCGCTACGCTGGTGAGGGATTGCAGTACGCGGGCCGCAGCCCGCCGGTTCACCGGCGCGAGGAACTCATGCAGCCGTGCGAGATCGCCCACGGCCTTGCTCGTCCACGAGATCTTCATCGCCTGGGAGGCGGCCGCGGCTTCCTGGTGTCGAGGCTGTCGGCCCAGGCCTGCACCGCCTGGTGGTCGATGAGGTGACCGGCATCGACGTCCGCGAGGGCCTCCAGGGTCAGGCGGTGTCGCTCCTCCTCCTGGTCGACCCAGGCCGACAGGGCCTGCTTCACGATCCAGCCGCGGGAGCGCTCCATGCGCTCGGCCAGCTCGTCGACCTTTTCGGCCAGCGAGAGTGGGACATGCGCCGTCAGCACCTTCGTGTCCATTTGGTCACCTGGCAGAAAGCCAATCAAACTGAATCATAATGACTGACTCTGACACGGTCAACGGATCCCAGGGCCGGGCGTTATGTATGGGACGGCGGCAGGGGCCGCCCGGAGGAGCCCATGGAGCCAGCGGAGGTGACCGCACTGGTGGCGCGCCAACGCGCCTTCTTCCGCAGCGGCCGGACCCGCGCGCTCGGCTTCAGGCGGGAGCAGCTGCGCGCGCTGCGGGCGATCGTCGTGGACGCGGAGCCGGCGCTCTTCGAGGCGCTGCGGGGCGACCTCGGGAAGCCGCCCTTCGAGTCCTACGGCGGCGAGACCGCGATCGTCCGCCGCGAGATCGGCCACGCGCTGCGCCACCTCGCGGCCTGGGCGCGACCGGCGCGCGTGCCCACCATCCTCGCCCACTGGCCGGGACGGAGCGAGGTCCGGCACGAGCCGCACGGCGTGGTGCTGGTGCTGAGCCCGTGGAACTACCCGGTGCAGCTCTCGCTCGGGCCGCTCGTCGGGGCGCTCGCCGCCGGGAACTGCGCCATCCTGAAGCCCTCCCCGATGGCGCCCGCGACGTCGCGGCTCCTCGCAGAGCTCGTCGCCCGCCACTTCGATCCAGCAGTCGTCACCGTCGTCGAGGGGGGCGTCGAGCCGGCTGAGCAGCTGCTGGCGGAGCGGCTCGACTACATCTTCTTCACGGGCGGCGCGAAGGTGGGGCGCCGGATCATGGAGGCCGCCGCGCGCAACCTCACGCCCTTGACCCTGGAGCTGGGCGGGAAGTGCCCGTGCATCGTGGACGCCGACGTGGATCTCGACGTGGCGGCGCGCCGGATCGCGTGGGGAAAGTTCTTCAACGCCGGCCAGAGCTGCGTCGCGGTCGACTACCTCCTCGTGGACCGCCGGATCCGCGCCGCGCTGGTGGAGCGGCTCGCGGCCACCGTCCGTGAGTTCTACGGGGAGGACCCGGCGCGGAGCCCGGACCTCGCCCGGATCGTGGACGATCGCAACGTCGAGCGGCTGGCAGGCCTCCTCGGGGCCGGACGGATCGTCGTCGGAGGAGGGCTGGACCGGGGGTCACGCTTCGTCGCCCCGACGATCATCGACGGCGTGCTCCCCGGCGATCCGCTCATGGAGGAGGAGATCTTCGGTCCGATCCTCCCGGTGCTCGAGTACGGCGACCTCTCGGAGGCGATCGCCTTCGTCAACGGCCGGCCGGCACCTCTCGCCCTCTACCTGTTCTCACGGGACGTGGGGCTCCAGGAGCGCGTGCTGCGCGAGACGAGCGCCGCCGGCTGCGTCAACGACGTCATGCTCCAGGAGACGACGGTCCACCTCCCGTTCGGAGGCTCCGGCGAGAGCGGGATGGGGGGCTACCACGGCAAGGCGTCGTTCGAGGCCTTCAGCCGGCGGCGGGGGGTGCTCGTGAAGGGCTTCGGCTTCGACGTGAAGGTCCGCTACCCGCCGTACGCGGGCAAGCTGGGGTGGTTTCGCCGGCTCTTCTAGCGGCGGGCCGGCACCAGGGCCGCGGCGGCCACGACGACGCCGGCCACGACCGCGAGCTCCTGCCACCCGATCCGGCGGGTCAGCGTGAGGAGCCCGATCAGCGCGGCGGCGCCGAGGAGCGCGACCCGGTGGCGCCGCCAGAGGCCGGAGCGTCCGATCCACCCGACGAAGACCGCGGCGAGCGCCGCGAGCAGGAGGACGAGGAGCTGGGTGCGGGTCACGGCGGGCGCGATGAGAGCACGGGGGCCGATCGGAGTCCACGCGCGCGCGGCGCGGTCACCCTCCGTCAGGCGCTCCGCCCCAGCGCCCGGAGCAGGGTCGCCCGGGCCTGGCCCAGCTTGTACTCGGCCTGGACGAGCTGGGCCTCCGCGTTGGTCTGGGCGAGCTGGGCGTCGGAGAGCTCCAGCGCGCTCCCGGCGCCGTTCGCGTAGCGGGCCTCGGCGAGCCGCAGCCGATCGCGCGCCGCCTCCACCGCCTCGCGGTCGGCGTCGAGGAGCGCCTGCG
>JBAVTL010000337.1:0-12388 GCA_049696175.1 Anaeromyxobacteraceae bacterium | reverse complement strand
CTCGCGCCACGTAGGCGTCGGCCGCGCGGCGCGCCGCCCGCGCGGCGAGCGTCTCGTCCGCGAGCCGCCGGAGGTTCTCGACGAGGGCCAGCGTCAGCATGCTCGGCCACGCCCAGAGCTCTCCGATGGTGAGCGGCGCGACCGTCTGGAAGGCATCCAGCCAGCGCACGAGCTGGGCGCGATCGAGGCGGCTGTCGCTGTGCCGGATCAGCTCCACGGCGAGCGCGTAGACGCGAGCGTTGCCGGCCTGCTCCCGCGCGGCGAGCTTGGGCAGCTCGCGGTAGTAGCCGCGCGGCAGGTTCTGGCGAACGTCCCGGATCTCGGAGGCCACCAGGTGGAAGTTGTCGAGGAGCCACTCCGCGGCGGCCGTCACGAACTCGCCGCGCCGGACGTCGCCGGCGAGCGTGCGGTACGCCTCGCGCAGGACGCGGACGTTGTCGTCGAACCTCGGGAAGACGCTCCGCGCCGCGCGCCCCGACGGGTCCATCGTGAACCGGGCCGCCAGGGAGCGGGCCCGCTCGTGGAGCCGCTCTACGCTGAGGAGCTCGTCGCGAAACGGCCGCTCGAAGTCGCCCTGCTCCCCCCGCGCCCTTCCAGGCGACGACGGGTCCGGCTTGGCTGCCACGAGCACTCGACCTTCCTAACGGAAGTCAGCGCGTCATCGGGGCGATGCGTAGGGCTGGCTTACGGAGGATGTAGCACGCCACGAAGATTGGCGCCGGCGACGTGGCTGGCCGTCAGCGGTCCTCCCATACGGGTTGCCGCTTCTCGATGAACGCGTTCAGCCCTTCGACGGGATCGCGCGCCGCCATGGCCCCGGTGCAGTAGAGCTCCTCGAAGGCGTCGAGCTTCGCGCGCACCCGCGCCGCGAGCCCCTCGCGCGCCGCGACGAGCGCGAAGCCCAGCGCCGCAGAGGAGCGCCTGGCGAGGTGCTGGTCGAAGTACGCTAGCGCGGCTGCCTCCGGGTCGTCCGCGACTGCGTTGGCGAGGCCGACCCGCAGCGCCTCTCCCGCGTCGATGGAGCGGCCGGAGAGGAGGAGATCCTCGGCGATCGCCCGCCCCACCCGCTCCGGGAGCAGGCAGGACGCCGCCGGCGCGAAGACCCCGATCTGGATCTCGGGCTGGCCTAGCCGGGCGTCGGGGGCGGCGAAGAGGAGGTGCCCCGCGCTCGCCACCTCGAGGCCGCCTCCAAGGCACTGCCCCCGGACCGCAACCAGGATCGGCACCGGGTAGTCGATCATCTTCAGGATGAGCGCGTGCAGGCTCCGGAGCATGGCGGCGCAGCTCGCCGGCAGGTGCTCCGGCACGCTCGCGCCGAAGCTGAAGTGCGGCCCCTCGTGATCCAGCAGGACGCCGCGCAGCGCCGGCGCGGTCCCCTTCTCGATCCCGGCGTCGAGCGCGCGGGTGAGCGCCGCGATCATCTCGGCGTCGATGATGTTGGCCTTTGGCCGGGCCAACCGGAGCCGCAGGAGGCGGCCGTCCCTGTCGCGCCAGACGCTGAGCGGAGACACCACCGCGCCCACCACCGCCTGCTTCGTCATCGCGTGCTCCTCGGTTCCCATGCCCGTGGTCCTCCCTACTTCTCTCGACGGATGATCATGGCGGTCGTGACGCCGCCGCCGCCGCAGATGGACGCCACGCCGTGCTCGCCGTCGTGGCGGCGCAGGACGTTGTCGAGCGCGACGAGGATCCGTGCGCCGGACATGCCCGTCGGGTGCCCCAGCGCCACCGCGCCGCCGTGGACGTTGACCTTCGACCGGTCCCAGCCCAGGGAGCGCTCGTTCGCGAGCATCTGGACGGCGAAGGCCTCGTTCACCTCGATGAAGTCCATGTCGCGCAGCGTCAACCCCGCCCGCTCCAGGGCGCGCGGGATCGCGTGCGCTGGCCCCTCGCCCATGACGGCGGGATCGACGGCCGCCTGCGCGGAGGCGACGATCGAGAAGAGCGGCGTCGCCCCGAGGGCCCTCGCGTGCTCGCGGGTCGTGAGCACGATCGCGGTGGCGCCGTCCCCCATGCTGCAGGCGTTCCCGGCGGTCACGGAGCCGTCCTTCTTGAAGACGGGCTTGAGCTTCGCGAGCTTCGCCGCCGCCGTCTCGCGCCGGATCGACTCGTCGCGGCTCACGAGCCGCCCCTCGGGATCGCTGCGCGTCGACGGCAGCCGGACCGGCTCGATCTCGGCGTCTAGGAGGCCGCCGTCCTGGGCGCGGGCCGCCTTCGCGTGGGACTCGGCCGCGAAGAGGTCCTGCTCCTCGCGCGAGATCCCGTACTTCTCCGCGAGGTTCTCCGCGGTCATCCCCATGCCGTAGCCGACGAGCGGATCGATCGTGTCGCTCCAGCTGTCCGTCAGCGTCCGATCCCCGAGCTTGAACCCCTCCCAGCGGGCGTTCTTGAGCAGGTACGGCATGGTGCTCATCGACTCCATGCCGCCCGCCAGGACGATCCGGGCGTCGCCGAGCGCCAGGGACTGGCTCGCGAGCATCACTGCCTTCATGCTCGACGGGCACGCCATGTTGACGGTGTGGGTCGGCACGGGCACCGGGATCCCGCCTCTCACCGCCGCCGTCCGCGAAGGGTTGGGGCCGTTGCCGGCCTGGCGGCAGTTCGCGTAGATGACGTCGTCCACGTCGCCGCCGGCGACGCCCGCGCGCCGGAGCGCGGCGGCGATCGCCGCGGCGCCGAGATCCCAGACCGGGACGTCCCGGAACGCACCACCGAAGCTTCCAAGCGGCGTCCGCACCGCTCCGATTGCGACGATCTCGGGTTTCACGTGAGGGGCTCGCTTTCCTGGCGCCGCTTGGAGGTCCTGGACGACCAGCCTCCACAAGGTTCCCCTCTTTCTTAGACCGTCGCGTCGGTCGGTGTCAATGGCGCACGCCTCCCTCGCCGGCCTGGCGCGGGCGCGCGACCCCTACTTGAAGGCTGAGATGCCCCGGAGGAACAGCTTGAAGATGCGATCCGCCATCTCGTCGGGGCCGAGCGGGCCGCTGGTCTTGAACCAGGTCTCGGCGCCGTTCAGCATCCCGAACAGGAGCAGCGCGTAGGTCTTGTCCGGCTCGGTCCCCGGCGGACGGAGCGCGGGGTTAACCTCGCCGACCAGGTCGGTGATCCGCTCGATGAGGCGGCGCTCGATGTCGCCGAGCGCCTTCTGCTGGCGCTTGGGCAGGAACTTCATCTCGTACATCAGCACGAAGTGGCGGGCGCGGGTGCTGGTCGTCCCCCGGACCCACGTCGTCACGAACTCGTGCAGCCGCCGCTCGGCCGGCGCCGCCTTAGACACGATCTCCTCGGCCATGGCCAGGTGGCTCTCGGAGAGCGCCCGGATGATCTCGTAGAGCACGTCCTCCTTGGCCGGGAAGTAGTGGTAGAGCATCGACTTGGACGCGCCGCAGCGCTCCGCGACGTCCATCATCTTGACGTTCGCGTAGCCCATCTCGGCGAACAGCGCCGCCGCCGTGTCCAGGATCCCCTGCCGCTTGTCACCGTAGTCGTCCGCGCGAACTCTCGACATCCCTGCCTCCCGCCCTCACCATGAAGTGGTGCTCTCGAAGTGGCCTGAGCCCTGGTCTTCTAGAGCTAGCCACCCCGACAGGCAAGGACGGGATCATTATAGACCGACGCGACGGTCCATGTAAGTGCGGCAAGTTGCCTTGCGTCGAGCGTGCGCGGCGACCGCTACCGGCCGGTGAACGGCACCTTCTGCTTCTCGAGGAACGCAGCCATCCCCGCCCGCTGGTCCTCGGTGCCGAAGAGGCTCCCGAAGAGGGCCGCCTCCAGCCGCAGTCCGTCCTCCAGCGAGCCGTTCACGCCGGTCGCGATCGCCTCCTTCGCCCCCGCGACTCCGAGCGGGGCGTTCGCGGCGATCTTCGTGGCGAGCTCCATCACGGCGGGCAGCAGCTCCGCCTGGGGGAGGACCCGGTTCACCAGCCGCCACTCGAGGGCCTCCGCGGCCGTGAGGATCCGCCCGGAGAAGATCAGCTCCCGCGCCCGCCCCGGACCGCAGAGGCGTGTCGCGTTCAGCGTCCCTCCGAAGCCCGGCATGATCCCGAGGGTCACCTCGGGGAAGCCCAGCTTCGCGTTCTCGGACGCCCAGATGAAGTCGCACGCGAGCGCCAGCTCCAGCCCTCCACCGAGCGCGAAGCCGTTCACCGCCCCGATCACCGGCCTGGAGAGCCGCTGCATCGTCAGCATGACCCGCTGCCCCGTCGTCGCGAAGGCGCGCCCCTCGGTCGCGCTCATCGGCGCCATGGCGCGGATGTCCGCCCCCGCGACGAAGGCCTTCTGCCCCTCGCCGGTCAGGACCACCGCCCGGATCGCCGGGTCCCTCTCGACCTCGACGAGCCGCGCCTCGAGCTCCGCCAGCGTGGCGAGGTCGAGCGCGTTCAGGTTCTTCGGCCCACTCACGGTGAGGACCGCGACGGCCCCCTGGTCACTCCGCAGGATCGTGCTCATGGCGTCACAGTATCAGGCGTAGGGGTGGAAGCCGTGGCCGGACTTGCGGCCGAGCCGCCCGGCGTCCACCAGCTTCTGGAGGAGCGGGCACGGCCGGTACTTCGGATCCTTGAAGCCGTCGAAGAGCACCTTCATGATCGCGAGGACGGTGTCGAGGCCGATGAGGTCGGCGAGCGCGAGCGGCCCCATCGGCTGGTTCGTCCCAAGCTTCATCCCCTTGTCGACGTCCCCTGGCGAGGCGATCCCCTCGTACACCACGAAGGCGGCCTCGTTGATCATGGGGATGAGGATCCGGTTCACGATGAAGCCGGGGTAGTCCTGCGAGACCGCCTGCTCCTTCCCCAGCCTCTTCACGAGCCCCGCGACCGCCTCGAACGTCGCGTCGCTCGTCGCGAGCCCCCGGATCACCTCGACCAGCCCCATGACCGGGACCGGGTTCATGAAGTGCATGCCGATCACCTGCGCCGGCCGCCCCGTCGCCGCCGCCAGGCGCGTGATGGGGATCGACGAGGTGTTGGACGCCAGGATCGCGCCCGCCGGGAGCACCGCGTCGAGCCGCTTGAAGATGTCCACCTTCAGCGGCTCGTGCTCGGAGACGGCCTCGATCGCGAGGCCGCAGGTGGCGAGGGCGCCGAGCTCCTTCGCGGGGCTGATCCGCGCCAGGATCCCGGGGATCGCCGCGCCGTCGAGCGCCCCCTTCTTCGCCTGCCGCTCCAGGTTGTCGGCGATGAGCTTCGTCGCCCGCGCGACCTGCCCCTCGACCGCGTCGTGCAGCAGGACCTGGAACCCGTGCTGGGCGAAGACGTGCGCGATCCCACCACCCATCTGCCCTGCGCCGACGACGCCTACCGTCTCGATCATGTTCGCTCCGTCGAAGTGGAATGTGGACGGCGGCTCAGATCCGCTCGAGCACCGCGGCCACGGCCTCGCCGCCGCCGATGCAGAGCGTGGCGAGCCCGTACCTCAGCTTCCGCGCGTGGAGCTCGCGGACCACCGTCGCGACGAGCCGCCCGCCGCTCGCGCCGATCGGGTGGCCGAGCGCGACCGCGCCGCCGTTGGGGTTCACCTTCTCGAGCGGCAGCTTCAGCGCGCGGATGGCGATCAGCGGGACGAGCGCGAAGGCCTCGTTGATCTCGAAGACGTCGACGTCCTCGACGCGGATCCCTGCCTTCTTGCAGACCGCCTGGATCGCCCCCACGGGCGCGTCGGTGAAGTGATCCGGCGCCATGCTGAAGGTCGCGGTGGCGAGGAGCCGCGCCCTCGGCGAGAGCCCCTGTGCCTTGACGGCGTCGCCGCTCGCGAGGATGGCGAGCGCGGCGCCGTCGTTGATCGTCGAGGCGTTCCCTGCCGTGATCGACCCGCCCTCGGTAAAGGCCGGGCGCAGCTTCGTCAGGCGCGCGAGGTCCACGCGGAAGGGCTCCTCGTCCCTCGCGACCGACTCCTCGACCTTCTTCACCTTCTTCACGACCGGGACGATCTCGGGGTCGAAGAGCCCGCCTTCGACCGCCTTCTGCGCGAGGCCGTAGGACCGGATCGAGTACTCGTCCTGCGCCGCGCGATCGATCCCCGTGCGCGCCGCAGCCCCGTCGGCGACCTCACCCATGTGGCGCCCGTCGTCCGGGTTGGTGAGCCCGTCGCCCACGATCAGGTCCACGACCTGGGCGCCGCCGAGCCGGTACCCCTGCCGCGCGCGCGGGAGGGCGTAGGGCGCGAGCGACATGCTCTCCATGCCCCCGGCGATCGCGACCTCCACGTCGCCGAGCTGGATGGAGGCCGCCGCGAAGGCGATCGCCTCGAGCCCGCTGCCGCAGACCTTGTTGACGGTGGTCGCGGGGATCGAGTCGGGCAGACCAGCGAGCCGCATCGCCTGCCGCGCCGGCGCCTGGCCCACGCCAGCCTGCAACACCTCGCCGATGACGACCCTGCCCACCGCCGCCGGCTGGAGCCCGGTGCGCTTCAGCAGCCCCTCGATCACCTGCGCGGCGAGGCGCGGCGCGGGGACCTCCGAGAGCGTCCCGCCAAGCGAGCCAAACGGCGTCCGCGCCGCGTCGATCACGAAGACTTCCTTCATCGAGTCATCCTCCGAGCCGCCCCAGCGGCCTGGTGTCGCATCCGGTAAATAGGTACTCGAATACGCCGCGACAGCACAAGGCGATTCGGACGTTCCCATCCACCGCCGGAGCGTCGCCCTTCCCCCTTCTGCCTCGAACGGCTACGAGGCGAGCGCCAGGGGCTCCTCGGCCGACAGCCGCTCGTGGCGGAACGCACCCCAGAGCGCGGCGCCGATCGCCCCGGCGAAGATCGCGTCGGGGTGGCTCTTCATCTGCACCGCCATCTTCCCCTCCGCGGCCGCCTCCGCGAGCGCGGCCACGAGCCCCGCGTCCAGGCCAAGGCCGCCGGTCACGAGCACCGTGCCGTCCGCCGCGCCGACCCCCTTGAGCAGCGCCACCAGCCGCTGTGCCATGGAGACGTGGATCCCCTTCAGGATGTTGGCGGCGGAGATGCCGCGAGAGACCATGTTGATGACGTCCGTCTCCGCGAGCACCGCGCAGATCGACGAGACCTTCTCCGGGTCCTTCCCCTGCACCGAGAGGGAGCCGATCTCGTCCTGCGCGATGCCCAGGTAGCGGGCGATGTTCTCGAGGAACTGCCCCGACCCAGAGGCGCACTGGCTCGTCATCCTGTAGGACGTCACCTTCCCGCGCTCGTCGGTCCGGATCGCCCGGCCGTGGAGGGCGCCGACGTCGAGCACCGAGCGCGTCGACGGCTCCAGGTGGACGGCGCCGCGCGCGTGCGTGGTCATGGAGTAGAAGTGCCCGTCGGGGAACGACAGGCTCTCCCCGTCGCCCGTCGTCGCGACGTAGGCCACGTCACCGCGCGTGAGCGCCGCCTCCACCAGGACGGCGTCGTACAGCTCCTCCGCCAGCTTGTAGGGATCCTTCTGCCGGATGCGCTCCAGGCCGCGGGCGATCCAGCGCGAGTGCCCGTCCTTCACCTCGAAGACCACGGCCTTCACGCAGCCGGTGCCGACGTCGATTCCTGCCGAAATGGTCATGGCGTCCTCCTCCTGGTCAGGCCGCGACCGCGCGGCGGGCGAACTCGGAGCCGCCGAGCGCGCCGGTGTAGATCGAGTCCGGGTCGATGTTGATGGTCACGTCGCCGTAGTTCTCCTTCACGAGCTTGCGCAGCTCGAGCACCGCCGCCCCGTTCTTGGCGACGCCGCCGGTGAAGGTGAACTGGTCGCGGATCCCGCCAGAGCGGGAGATGATCGACATCGCGCGCAGGATGATGGCGCGGTGGAGCCCGGCGAGGATGTCCTCCCGCTTGTCGCCCATCGCGAGCCGATCGCGCAGCTCGGCGCCGGCGAAGACGGTGCAGGTCGAGTTGATCCGGAGCGTCTTCTTCGCGGTGAGCGCGAGGGGCCCGAGCTCGTGGAGCCCCATCTTCATCTCGTCGGCGACGTAGCCCAGGTAGCGGCCGGTGCCCGCGGCGCACCGGTCGTTCATCTGGAAGTTCTCGACGATCCCCTTCGCGTCCACCTGGATCGACTTGGTGTCCTGGCCCCCGATGTCGAGGACGGTCCGGGTGCCCTCGTACATGAGGTGCGCGCCGAGGCCGTGGCAGAGGATCTCCGAGCGGATGTGCTCCTTGGGGAACGGGAGGCGCACCCGCCCGTAGCCGGTGCCCACCACGTAGGTCTCCTCGAGCGGGATCGCGAGGGTCGCCTTGACGGGCCTCCCGACCGCCTCCCCGTCCACCGCCCTGCCGCCGGCGGCGATGGTCTTGTCGAGCGCCTTCAGGAACTTCGCGTTCATGTCCCCCGAGGGCGGCCGGTTCTCCACCTCGATGATCGACTTGTCGTAGACGTTGAGCACGAGGTCGAAGGAGAGCCCCGCCGCCTTGCAGAGCGGCTCGGCGAGGGTGACGAAGCGCGACCCGGCGATGTCCCGGAAGAAGTCGGACTTGCGCCGCGCGCCCGGCGCGAAGAGGGACGCCGACTCCTCGCGGAGCAGCCGGAACACCTCCGTGATCGCCTGCGCCAGCGCCCGCTCCTGCCCGGCGAAGCGCACGCCGGAGCCATGCCGGACGCTCGTCGCCTGCAGGTCGTCGAGCTGGTCGAGGAACTGCACGTGGCGGAAGCTCCGCTCCAGGCTCGCGAGGAAGTCGTCCACGTGCCCGTGCAGCGCCGGGACGGCCTCCAGGCTGCGCCTGAAGAGGGTGAAGCGGGCGTCGATGAGCGCCTCCTGCTTGGAGACGGCGGCCGCGGTGTCGTAGTTGGAGCGCGAGTTGGTGATCCCGCGGCCGAGGACCTTCCCGCCCTCGTCCATGACGACGGCCTTGGTCGTGGTCGAGCCGAGATCGATGCCGATGAAGCACTTCATGGTCGTCTCCTCCCTCACGCAGCCGTCGGGACGGACCGGCGCTTCTGGTCGATCATCTGGAAGTAGCTCTCCAGCCGGTTCTTCACGTTGGCGGCGGAGAAGTAGCGGGGATCCACGAGGTCGGTCTCGATGAAGGCGCCGGGCTTGCCGGTGCGCCGCTCGATCTCGCGCATGATCATGAGCTGCCCGGCCGAGAAGCTGTTGCAGCTCTTGATCGAGTTGATGAGCAGCCCGTCCGCCTCGTACTCGTTCATGTACTTCTCGAGCAGGTCGATCCGCCCCGGGAGGTTGCGGTTCGTGTAGACGCCCAGGCAGTAGTCGGCCAGGGTCTCCAGCGGGTGGTCGGGATCGTGGCGGAAGCCGAGGTCGTAGGTGCCGCCGACCTTCGCGTAGCTCGAGGCCACGACGACCGCCCCCTCGTCGGCGAACATCTTCCAGAACTCGCGGAAGCTGGTCCAGTTGGGCGGCCCCTCCACCACGAGCCGGTACTTCTGCTCCTTCATGTCGCCCTCGGGCGTGATCGGCCCGAGCCCCTTCCGGATCCGCTCCTCGATCTCGGCGCGCAGGTACCGGTAGTACCGGGTCGCCTCGGGCGTGCCACGGAAGGCGCCGAAGATCGGCCCGAGGTAGTAGACGGCGCCGAAGTAGGCGTCGATGGGCGCCGGCTTCAGCTTGGCGCTCTCCAGCGCCCAGACGAGGTCGTCCTCCGCCTTCGCCGACTCGCGCAGGTACCCGCGGAGCCTGTCGATGTCGAACTTCACGCCGGACACCCGCTCCAGCGTCGGGATCACCTCGTCCTTGAGCTGCTTGACGATGTAGTCGCGCATCGCCTGCGTCGGCGCGCCGTCACCCTGGTAGGGGACGTGGAGCATCGCGGTCGGGCACTTGTACTGCTCGCGCAGGAGCTCGAACCACTTCATGAAGGTGAAGCAGCCGGTGTACGAGAGCAGCAGGACGTCCGGGCTCGGGAGCGGCTTGCCGTTGGGCGCCAGGTTCCCCTTCGCCATCATCCCGAGGTCGGCCTTCACGTAGGTGCAGACGTCCTCGGAGTGGCCGCGCTTCTCCGCCTCCAGGATGTAGTCGCCGGAGAGCTTCTTCATCCCGTTCTGGATCGCGTTGAGCTCCGGGAGGTTGTTGAGCATGTCGAAGCACATGATCAGCTCGTTCAGGTTCCCCGGGACGAAGGTCGAGGCGACCTTCTTGCCGCTCTCGGCGGTGCTGGTGAGCCGATCGTAGTTCTTCGTGATCATCTCCTTCTGCATCACCATCGACGCTTCCTTGGCGACCTCCTTCGTGGCGGACGCGGGACGCGGGGGCTGGCTTCGGTCGGTCATGGCGCGCTCCAGAGCTTGATGGAATCTGCGAAGGTTCCGGCCTGCTCGCGGACGGGCTGCATCTGCCCGGAGTTCTCCGCGTACTTGAAGCCGATGTGGGGGACGTCCACCCGATCCAGCGCCGACTCGAGCATCGGGCGCTCCAGCAGCGCGGGATCGCAGAAGCTCGGGGCGGCGAAGATGACCCCCTCCGCGCGGGTGTTCTTCACCGCGTCGACCAGGTACTTCCCCTTCAGCTTCTGGTCGGGCTGGTACTTCGCCGCGGTCTCCTCGGAGTGGTGCAGGAAGGCCTGGGCGAGCTGGGTGACGGGGTCGCCGCTCGTCGGCACCTCCTCGAGCAGCCACCGGTTGACGAGCATGAAGTCGTCGTCGACCACGTAGCAGCCCGACAGCTCCACCGCCTTGATGAGGTTCAGCGGTGGCTGCTCGCAGAAGACGCCGCTCAGCACGATGCGGCAGTTGTCGCGGCGCGGGCGGTCCTCGGCGCGGGCCGCCGCGAGGTACTCCGCCAGCAGCGAGTTGTGCTCCTCGACGGGGAGGACCATGCCCGCCCGCGAGACCAGGTAGGCCTCGGACGCCGGCACGAGCCACGGGGCCTTCGCGCGGAGCGCGTACAGCTCCCGGGTGAGGCGCCGGTTCTCGTTGTAGACCGCGATCGAGGCGCGGAGCGCGTCGTCGGTGATCTGCCTCCCCGAGAGCTTCTCCAGCCCCGCCCGCAGCTCCTGCAGCTCGTGGACGTAGAAGGCGCCGCCGACGTCGTCCGCGTAGTTCTGCGGCACGTCGATGTAGCGGACGTACACGCCTGGGAACTTGATCTTCCAGATGCCCGAGAGGTTCCGGATGACGTCGCAGATGGAGGGGAACAGGAACCCGTCCACGAAGTCGAGCCGTCCGGTGACCCCGAGCTCCAGGGTCGAGCGCGGGATGCGGCAGATGTAGCTCTGGTAGTAGGCGTCCCCGTGGATGACCTCGAGGTCCTCGCCGCCGCCGAGGATCCCGAGCGGCAGCATCCCCGCCGCGTGGATGATCTCCCGCGGCACGTAGACGGGCATGAAGGCGACGACCCGACGGCCCGCCCCCGCCTTCTTCCAGTCCCGGGCGGACGTGAAGTCGAGGTCGTCGAAGAGCGCCTGGCAGCGGGCGACCACGGCGGTGGTCGTCATCTTCTGTGTCGTCATGTCAGCGGTCCTCATCTCCTGGGCCCTGGCGGGCCCTGCGCTGCGCCGTTCCGTTCAACTTGGTATTGTCGTACCAGAATCCCACTTCGGTCGTCAAGCACCCCTTGCCTCGCGCGGCCGGGGCGCCGGCCCCTCTCCGCGGCGTGAGCGCGCCGGACTCGGGCGGCGCGCCCCGTATACTGCGCAGCCAGGCCCGGCGCCGCGCCGCTCAAGCGCGCGGTCGCCCGGGCGGAGAGGACCACATGAGCACCGTCCGTCTCGAGCGCATGTTCCGTCCGCGATCCGTCGCGGTGGTGGGCGCCAACACGAAGCCGCACCGCGTCGGCAACGTCATCATGCGCAACCTGCTCGCCGGCGGCTTCGAGGGGCCGATCATGCCCGTGAACCCTCGCTACGAGGCGGTCGCCGGCGTGCTCACCTACCCTGACGTCGGGAGCCTGCCCCGCGTCCCGGACCTCGCCATCCTCTGCACCCCTCCGGACACGATCCCGGACCTCGTCGACGAGCTGGGCGCGCGGGGTACGACGGCGGTCTCGATCGTGGCGCGCGGCCTCGCCTCGCTGGCAGGCCCCGACGGCCGCTCCCTCCTCGAGCGCACGCTCTCCATCGCGCGCCAGCACGGGGTGCGGATCCTCGGCGGCGGCACGCTCGGCATCCTGTCGCCGCACATCGGCCTGAACGCCAGCTTCTCGCGCGTCGGGGCGTTGCCCGGCAACCTCGGGTTCGTGTCGCAGTCCGACGCCGTCGGGACCCTGCTGCTCGACTGGGCCCACCCGAGGCGGGTCGGCTTCTCACACTTCGTCTCGCTGGGCGACGCGGCGGACGTGGGCTTCGGCGAGGTGCTCGACTTCCTGGGGAGCGATCCGGAGACGCGCGCGATCCTGCTCTACATAGAGTCACTCCGCGATCGCCGCAGCTTCATGGCGGCCGCCCGCGGCGCGGCGCGCAACAAGCCGGTCCTCGCCATCAAGGCGGGGCGCCGCGCCCCCGCCACTGGCGGGCCACCACGCGCGCTCTCCGCCGACACCCTCTCGCTGGTCGAGCC
>JBAVTL010000336.1:0-1633 GCA_049696175.1 Anaeromyxobacteraceae bacterium | reverse complement strand
GCGGCGACCTCGGCGAGGCGCCTCCCCTGGACGTCCACGTCCGCCCAGATGACGTCGAAGCCCACCGCCGTGACGCCCCCCGCCGCGAGCCCGTCGACGAGCCGCGCCATCTTCGCCCGGCTCCAGGGCCAGACCCCCTCCGCCTCGACCGACTTCTCGTCGACCGCGACGATCACGACCCTGCCCGACGGTGCCCGCTCACCGCGCAGCCGGGTCAGCGCCCAGTCCTGCGCCGCGTGCTCGATCCGGGAGATGACCGGCAGCTCCCAACCCGGGCGCTCGAAGACGACGCTGACGAAGTGGAGCAGCGTGACGAAGAGCCCCGCGTAGAGCGCGAGGCGGAAGGCGTCGACCTTCAGGAGCTGCTGGCGGAGCCGCTTCATCGGCCGGGGATGGTAACAGGAGGGGCCCCGCCGGTCCCGAGCCTATTGCCCGGACCGCCGTGGCGCGGTAAGCGAGGGCCTCCATGGCCCTGACCTACCGCGACGCGGGCGTAGACATCGACGAGGGAGATCGCCTCGTCGACCTGATCAAGCCCCTTGCCCGCCCCACCCTCCGCCCCGAAGTCCTCGCCGGCATCGGCGGCTTCGGCGGCCTCTTCGCCCTGGATCTGAAGAAGTGGAAGGAGCCGGTGCTCGTCTCCGGCACCGACGGGGTCGGGACCAAGCTCAAGGTCGCCTTCGAGGCCGGCCGTCACGACACGGTCGGCATCGATCTCGTCGCGATGTGCGTCAACGACATCGCCGTGGTCGGCGCCGAGCCGCTCTGGTTCCTCGACTACTTCGCGACCGGCAAGCTCTCCGCCGAGCAGGGCGCCGCGGTGGTCAAGGGGATCGCCGAGGGGTGCCGCCAGGCCGGCTGCGCCCTCATCGGCGGCGAGACGGCGGAGCTCCCGGGCTTCTACGCGAAGGGGGAGTACGACCTCGCCGGCTTCTCCGTCGGCTGCGTCGAGCGCTCCAAGATCGTGGACGGCAAGGACGTGGTCGCCGGGGACGTCGTGCTCGGCGTCGCCTCGACCGGCCTCCACTCCAACGGCTACTCGCTCGCGCGCAAGGCGCTGATGGACCGGTACCCCCTCGATCACCGCTTCGAGGCGATCCCGGGGAAGACGCTGGGCGACCTGCTCCTCGAGCCGACGCGGATCTACGCGAAGCAGCTCCTCGCGGTGCTCGAGAAGGTGCGGCTCAAGTCGATCGCGCACATCACGGGTGGCGGCCTCCCGGGCAACGTCCCGCGCAGCCTCCCAGACGGGACCCGCGCCGTCATCGAGGAGGGGCGATGGGATCGCCCGGCCGTCTTCGACCTCATCGAGCGCGAGGGGCAGGTGCCGCGCGACGAGATGTACCGGACCTTCAACATGGGGCTCGGGCTCACGCTGGTCGTCGCCCCAGGCGACGAGCAGGCCGCCCTCGCGGCCGTCCGCGAGCAGGGGCTGGTCGCGTGGACCGTCGGCGCCGTCGAGAGGGGCTCCGGCGAGGCAACCTGCGAGGTGCGGGGGTGATCCGGCTCGGGGTCCTCGCCTCCGGCGGCGGGACCAACCTCGGGGCGATCCTCGACGCCTGCGCGGCTGGGCGGATCGACGCGCAGGTCGCCGTGGTGGCGTCGAACGTCCCAGGCGCCGGCGCGCTCGCTC
>JBAVTL010000335.1:0-5450 GCA_049696175.1 Anaeromyxobacteraceae bacterium | reverse complement strand
CGACCAGCTCCGCTCCAACCTCGGCGCGCTCGACCTGCGCGACGAGGAGGCCGGGCTCGCGGCGCTCGCCGCCCCCGCCGAAGCGCCCTCGGAATACTGGCGTCGCCGGGCCGGCCTGGCCTGGGCCTGAGAGAACTGCTCCTGCGGGGGGGGGGCACTTGCCTGCGCCGTCCGCGTCCGCTAAAACAGACGAGTGGCAGTCATCACGGACATAGGGACCGAGAGTCTCAGTCGCCCGACGGTGCTGGTCCTCCCGGGCTGGCATGGCTCCGGCCCGGGTCACTGGCAGACCCTGTGGGAGCGCGACCGGCTCGAGCTGCGCCGCGTCGAGCAGGCGTCCTGGGACGAGCCGGTCCTGGGGGACTGGGCAGAGCAGCTGGAGAAGGCCGTCCGCTCCGCGGCGCCCCCCGTCCTGCTCGTCGCTCATAGCCTCGCCTGCGCACTGGTGGCTCACTGGGCTCGCGCCGGCTCCGTCTCCCGCGTGGCCGGGGCGTTGCTCGTGGCCCCCGCGGACGTCGACGATCCGTCGCTCGGGACTCCCCGGACCTTCTCGCCGATGCCGCGTGAGCGGCTCCCGTTCCCTTCATGGGTGGTTGGGAGCAGGAATGATCCCTTCGCGCCCTTCGAGCGTGCCGGGGTGCTCGCGCGGGCGTGGGGAGGTCAGTTCCTCGACGCCGGGATGAGTGGCCACGTCAACGTCGAGTCCGGGCACGGCGCCTGGGCGCGAGGCGCGGACCTGCTCGCCGCGCTGGAGATCGAGCTCGCGCGTCGGATCGAGCGGCGACGGGCAGACGAAGCGCTTCAGGCAGCGCACGGCGCGGCACCGAGAGCCGCGAACGGAGGGCGACGGTGAGGATCCTCGTGGCAGACCAGACCGGAGACCTCGCGCCTCCGTGCATCGTGTTCCTCTCGTACTGGGGGCACGAGGTGGAGGTCGTGAGCGACGGGCTCGCGGCGCTCCGCAAGGCGCGGAGCTGGCGCCCAGACCTCGTCCTCGCGCCCGTGGAGCTCGACCGGATGGACGGGCTCACGCTCGCGGCGGCGCTGCAGGCCGCAGCGAAGGCCTCGCCCGTCGACGTGGCGCTCGCAGGCCCACCGAGCGGCGCCGCGCGGGAGCGGGCGCTCGACGCCGGCGCCGTGGCCTACCTGGAGACCCCGCTCTCGGTGGTGGCGTTGGCGCTGACGGTGAAGCGGGTCGAGGAGTCGAGGCAGTTCACGGAGTCCAGGAAGTCGGCGCGTGCACACGCGGCCGGAAGGAGAGGGGTCGCCTGATGGCAGCGCCACTGCACCCGGACACGCGCGCGATCCACGCGGACGAGGGGATCGAGCCGGCGTCCGACGTCGCGCCGCCCATCCACGTCGCGACCACCTTCACGGCCGGCGATCCTGCGGGCACGTTCTACTCCCGAATCGACCAGCCGACCCGGCATCGCCTCGAGGCGGTCCTCGGCGCGCTCGACGGGGGCGAGGCGATCACCTACTCCTCCGGCCTCGCTGCCGTGACGGCGGCCATCTCGGTCCTGCGCCCGAAGCGGGTGGCGATCGGCCGCGGCGGCTACTTCGGCACGCACGGCGCCATCGACGCGTTCGTGCCATGGGGGGTGGAGAAGGTCCCGCTCGACGCACCGGTCGGTGACGGTGACGTCATCTGGCTGGAGACGCCGCTCAACCCGACCTGCGAGCTGCAGAGCATCGCGGCCCATGCCGCCCGCGCCTCGGCGGCCGGCGCGCTGCTCGTCGTCGACGGGACGTTCGCCCCGCCGGTCCTGCAGCGGCCGCTCGACCTGGGGGCCGACCTGGTCCTCCACTCGACGAGCAAGTACCTCGCGGGCCACTCGGACGCGCTCGGTGGCGTGCTCGTCGCCCGCTCGCAGGTGCTGGCGAAGCGGCTGCGCGACGCGCGGACCTTCGCTGGCTCCGTCCCGGGGGCGCTCGAGACCTGGCTCACGCTGCGCGGCGTCCGGACGCTGGGGATCCGGATCCGTCAGCAGACGGCGACAGCGACGGCGCTCGCGGCCTGGCTGGAGCCGCGGGTGTCGAAGGTGTGGCACCCGTCGCTCCGCTCCCACCCCGGCCACGCCCTCGCCCAGAGGCAGATGCGTGGGCCTGGGCCGATGCTCTCGATCGAGCTCGCCAGCGAGGCGGCGGCGCGGGACCTGCCGAGCCACCTGGCGCTCTTTCGCGACGCGACCTCGCTGGGCGGCGTCGAGTCGCTCATCGAGTGGCGGTACAAGTTCGACGAGACGGCGCCGCCGACGCTGCTCCGCGTCTCGGTGGGGCTCGAGGAGCCGGCGGACCTCATCGCCGACCTCGAGCAAGGGCTCGCGAAGGTGGCCGCAAAATGAGGTCCGAATCCGCGGTCGTCGTCGGAGAGGGCCAGGGGCTCCGCGCCGTCATGGAGCTGGTCGTCCGTGCCGCGCCCGCCGACGTCCCGATCCTGATCACCGGTGAGACGGGGTCGGGCAAGGAGGTCGTCGCGCGCGCCATCCACGAGCGCTCGTCCCGTGCCGCGGGTCCGATCATCCGGGTCAACTGCGGGGCGATCCCGACCGAGCTGGTGGACTCGGAGCTCTTCGGCCACGAGAAGGGGAGCTTCACCGGCGCGGTGGCGGGCAGGAAGGGCTGGTTCGAGCGGGCAGACTCGGGGACGCTCTTCCTGGACGAGATCGGCGAGCTGACGCCGGCGGCGCAGGTGAGGCTGCTCCGCGTCCTGCAGGACGGGACGTTCGAGCGCGTCGGCGGGCAGAGGACGCTCTCCGTGAACGTCCGGATCGTCGCGGCGACCCACCGCGACCTGTCCGAGATGGTCGCCGCCGGCCAGTTCCGCAGGGACCTGTGGTACCGGCTCAGCGTCTTCCCCATCCACCTGCCGCCGCTGCGGGAGCGGCTGGAGGACATCGGCCCCTTCGCGACCCACTTCGCGGCGCAGGCCGGGGTGAGGCTCTTCGGGGCGCCAGTGGTGCCGACGCAGGAGGACATCGCGCTCCTGCGCGCCCAGACGTGGCCTGGGAACGTCCGTGAGCTGGCCGCAGTGATCGAGCGGGCGGCGCTGCTCGGCGGGGGTCGCTCCCTTGCCATCGCTGCGGCGTTGGAGGGATCGACGCAGATCGAGGACGTGCCGCGCTCGCCGATGCTGCTGCCGCCGCCGTCGTCCGCCGACCCGATACACACGCTCGATGCGGCGGTGATCGCGCACATCGAGCGCGCGCTCGCCAGCGTCGGAGGCCGGATCGAGGGGCCGAGCGGTGCCGCGGAGCTCCTCGGGATCAACCCGCACACGCTCCGGGCCCGCATGAGGAAGCTGGGGATCGACTGGGCGCGCTTCCGGGTGAGGCCGGGGCTTCGGTCGGTCGGTGGGTGAGCCCGCCGGCCAGTTGGCGCCACGCGAGCAAGCCGAAGGCGGGCGCGAGCAGCAGGAAGACTGCCTGAGTGCCGAACGCGCGGCCGATCAGGCCGCCGAGCAGCCCCACGATCAGCCCTCCGGACGACCCCGAGAGCGACTGGAGGCACGACGCGGCGTCCTGGCCTACGCGGGCACCGACGCGGGCGGCGCGGACCAGGCTGTCCAGCTGAACGAGGCCGAGCCCCGCGCCGAGGAGGAGGCTTCCCACCCACAGCCACCAGCCACCACGCGCCAGCCCGAGCAGCATCAGCCCGACGCCCGCTGACCCGTAGGACGCGAGGACGAAGCGCGCGCGGGCCCAGCGCGACGCGATCGCGCCGAGCGCGAGGAGCACGATGACGAAGCTCGCAGCCTGCGCGCTCAGCAACCCTGCCGCCGCCGCCGCCCCGAAGCGGTGCTGCTGGATCGCCACCGGGATGATGAAGAAGGAGAAGCAGGTGTTGGCACCCTGAGCCGCAAACTCGGTCGCGACCAGCGGCAGCGTCTCGGGATCGCGTCGCGCGACCCGAAGGGCAGGGACCATCGCGCCGTCGGACGCCGGTCGCGCTCCGGAGAGCACGCGCCGCGCCACCCAGGCGGGCAGGACGAAGCTGGCGGCGACGAACCACCAGCTGACGGGGAAGCCGAGCGTGGCCACAACGGGGACGGCGATCGACGGCCCCACGACGAACATGCTGAGGAGGTGGATTCCGCGGTACCAGCCGGCCCGGGCACTTCCCTCGTGGTCGATCCGCTGCATCGTCACGACGTTGGTGGAGACGAAGCGGAGCGGCATGCAGAGCCCCACGCCGGTGAAGCACGCGATGAGGAACCAGGGCTGGCTCACGAGCGGGACCGCTGCGCACGCGAGCCCTCCGAGCAGGCTGCCGCCGATGAAGACCCTCGCGGGGCCGTGGCGCCGCACCAGCGCGCCGCTCGGCAAGCTCATCAGGACGAGGCCGAGGCTCTGGCACGCCGCCAGCAGGCCGAGCTCGGTGGGGGTCGAGTGGATCGTGACGGCGTAGAGCGAGGTGGTCACACGCGCCAGCCCCGTGCTGAGCCCCGCGAGGGCCAGCACCGCCAGGAACGGCGCGATGGGGTCCGCGGCACGCCTCACGCAGAGGGTCTCGGGCTGCCGAGCGCCAGCGCCGAAGCCGCCACGAGCGCGCCGACCGCGACGAAGATGGCAGGATAGCCCGTGCGCACGGCCATGGGACCGAGCGCCGCGACGCCGAGCCCGCCCACGTTCATCCCAGCGTTCATCCAGGCCGCCCTGGACTCGCGCCGACCGGCGCCCGGCTCCAGCGTCAGCGCCATGAGCGACGGGAGGAGCGTCCCGTGGAACAGCCCGAAGAGGACGCCGAACCAGGCGAGCTGACCCGGCCGCAGCACGATCATCCCCGCCAGGGCGATCGCGTAGCCGAGGGACGACCAGCGCGCCAGCCTGCGGCTGCCGGCCCGGTCCATGAGCCGGCCGCCCGCGAGCCGAAGTGTCGTGACCGTGACCGTGAAGGCGACGAGGAAGTCGCTCACCCGCTCGATTCCGCGCTCCAGCGCGAGCGGCTGGTGGAAGGTGAACATGACGCCCGACGCCAACCCGAAGACCACCGAGAGGCTGACGAGCCCCAGCGTGGCGCGGTCGGCCCACCAGGGCTGGGCGTCGGTCGGCGCCGCCGCATGGTACGGCTCGGGGCCCGAGCGGCCGACCCCGGTCCGCGCCAGCCAGCGACAGGGGAGGAGCCCAGCCAGGGCGAAGAGCCCCGCGCCGAGGAAGGCCGGCGCGGCGCCGTGGCTCGCCATCAACCACTCGGTGGCGGCCGGGCCCACCGCGCTGGCGACGAGGCCGGCGGTGATGAAGAGCGCCAGCGCGCTGGTGAGCCGCTCGGCCGGCACCAGCGCTGCCACTATGAGCGTCCCGACTGCGAAGGTGACGGCAGCGGCGGCTCCCTGGACGAGCCGCGCCGCTACCGCGACCGCGATCGCGGCGGCTGACGTGACGGCGAGGAAGAGGAAGGAGCCCGCCGCCATCGCGACCGACGCGGCCGCGAGGCAGCGGACGGCGCCGAAC
>JBAVTL010000334.1:0-5864 GCA_049696175.1 Anaeromyxobacteraceae bacterium | reverse complement strand
TCGAGACCGCGACGGGCGACCCGGCCCCAAGTCTGTCAATGTCTTCTGTGAGTGAACCACATCTGGGACCACCCTTGCTCGTCGCCGCCGTTGCTAGCGCGCGTGCGCCGCCGCCCCTCCCCCTCGTTGCTGCTGTTCGCGCGGATGCGCGCTTGGCGGCGGAGACGCGACGCCCTGCGTCAACCCGCTGCGGGGCCGGGCGAGATGAGATCAACGGTCAGCAGGGGGGAGAGGCCAGGTGAGGGGGCGGCATCGGGCGCACGTTGGTGTTACACTGTCTTACGCCATGACGACCCTGACGGTTCGCCTCTCCGTAGCTCTTCGCCGCGACCTCGACAGGCTGGCGCGACAGCGCGGTCGGCCAGCGGGGGAGCTCGTCCGTGACTCACTGGAGCGGTACCTTGCGATCGAACGCTTCCGCGCGCTTCGTGAGAAGACGCTCCCGCGCGCGGCGGAGCGCGGTTTCCTGACGGACGAGGACGTCTTCAAGGCGACGAAGTGAGGGTCGTCCTCGACTCCAACGTGCTGCTCGCGTCCTTCGGTACACATGGGCTCTGCGAGGCGCTGGTAGAGGAGTGCCTGGAGAGGCACGTGCTCGTCTGCTCCGAGCACATCCTGCGGGAGCTGGAGAAGTACCTGGGTGGGAAGTTCAGGGTCCCCGCCGGCGAGGTCAGGGAGATCGTCCGGTTCGTGCGCGAGCGCTCGGACGTGGCCGAACCGTCCGACGAGCCGGCGGATGCCTGCCCTGACCCCGACGGCCTGCCGGTGCTCGGGACGGCGGTGGCGGGGAGCGCCGACCTTCTCGCCACGGGCGACGCGGCGCTCCTCGCCATGAAGGTCTACAAGGGCATTCCGATCGTGACGGTGCGCGCGTGCTACGAGCAAGTGAGCTCCGGAGGGCCCACGCCTGAAGTCGGCAGGGGGAGGCGGAAGTGAAGCGCCAGCGGATCGATCTCCTTCTCGTCGAGCGCGGCCTCGCCGACTCGCGCACGCGCGCCCAGGCGCTCATCATGGCCGGCGCCGTCGTCGCGGGCGAGACGCGCATCGACAAGCCCGGCCAGCTCGTGGACCCCGACGTCGCGCTGCGGCTCAAGGAGGACGCGGCGCCGCAGAAGTACGTCTCGCGCGGCGCGCTCAAGCTGGAGAAGGCGCTCGAGGTCTTCCCGATCGAGCCCGCTGGGAAGACCTGCGCCGATCTCGGCGCCTCCACCGGCGGCTTCACGGACCTGCTGCTCCAGCGCGGCGCCGCGAAGGTCTACGCCGTGGACGTCGGCTACGGCCAGCTCCACCCGAAGCTCCGGAGCGACCCCCGCGTCGTGGTCCGCGAGCGCGAGAACGCCCGAAACCTGACGGCCCAAGCGCTCGGCGACCAGGTGGACCTGGTCGTCGGCGACCTCTCCTTCATCTCGCTGAAGCTCATCCTCCCCGCCGTGAAGGCGATCCTCAAGCCAGGCGGCCAGGCGGCCCTCCTCGTGAAGCCCCAGTTCGAGGTGGGGAAGGGGGAGGTGGGCAAGGGGGGCGTCGTCCGCGACGACGCGAAGCGCCGCGCGGCGCTCGACGCGGTCGCCGAGTTCGCGCGCGGGCTGGGCTTCGAGATCCTCGGTCACGCCGAGTCCCCGATCGCCGGGCCGGCGGGGAACAGGGAGTGGCTGCTGGGGTTGAGGCTGGGGTAGGGGCGGCGACGCGCGCCCGTGTATGATGCAGGCGTGAGCGCGCGCGAGGCCAGGGCCGCAGGGACCAGCCGCATCGTCGGACTTCACGACGATCACGGTGAGTTCGATCGCGAGTTCTGGGCCGGCGTCCCCGCGTCGCGCCGGCTTGAGATCGTGTGGGAGCTGGTGCTCGAGTACGTCGCCTGGCGGGAGCCCGATGCCGGTCAATCCGGACTTCAGAGATCTGTTTGCCGCCTTGAACGGCGCGGGCGCTGAGTACCTGCTCGTCGGCGGCTACGCGCTCGCGGTACACGCGGCGCCGCGCTTCACGAAGGATCTCGACGTCTGGGTCAACCCGACGCGCGAGAACGCAGCGCGCGTCCTCGCGGCCTTGAAGGTCTTTGGCGCTCCGCTCGGCGAGCTCACGCAGGACGACCTGGCTGCGCCGGGAATCGTCTTCCAGATGGGGCTCCCGCCGAACCGGATCGACGTGCTTACGTCGATCGACGGCGTGGCGTTCGCCGAGGCATGGCCGGCGAGGCTGACGACGGAGTACGGCGGCCAGCCGCTCACCGTGATCGGGAGGGCGCACCTCCTCGCCAACAAGCGCGCGAGCGGCCGGCCGCAGGACCTGGTCGACGCGGACGTGATCGAGGGGGCCGACCGGCCGTGACGATGGAGTTCATGCTGTACGCGCTGGGCGCGCTCGCGCTCGTGGTCGGTGTCGCCGGAGTCGTCGTCCCGGCGCTGCCCGGGTCAGCGCTGCTCGTCGCCGGTGCGCTGCTGATCGCCTGGGCGGAGGGGTTCACGCGGGTCTCCGGGTGGACGGTGGGGGTGTGCGCCGCGATCGGCGTCGTGATCTGGGCCGTGGACTTCGTCGCCGCCGCCCTGGGGGCGAAGGCCTTTGGCGCGTCGAAGTGGGCCGTCGTCGGCGCCGGACTGGGGCTCCTCGTCGGGCTCTTCCTGGGGTTGCCGGGGATCGTGCTCGGGCCGGCCGCCGGGGCCATCGTCCTGGAGTACCTGCGTGATCCCGGCTTCGAGCGGGCGCTGAAGGCGGGCCTCGGGGCGTTCCTCGGCTTCATCCTCGGCAGCGTCGTCAAGGTGACCCTCGCCTTCGCCCTGGTGGGCGTGGTCCTGCTGGCCCTGGTGTTCTGAGGGGCGGCCCCCGCCTCCCCCGCAAGCCCGGTCACCTTGACCGGGAAGCCCCATTCTGTTAACAAACGCGCACATTTTCGAGGTTCCCGGGCGACCGGGCACGAAAGTGGGCCGCAGGAGCGCCCACTTTTTTTATTTTTCACATGAGGAAGCAATGGCAGGCGTCGCAGAGCAACCCATCCCCGCGCGCGCCCGCGCCCTCCTGGAGCCGATCCTGGCCCGGGACGGCTATGAGCTCGTCGAGGTGGAGTGGACCCGCGCCCCTGGGCGCTGGACCCTGCGCGTCTTCATCGACAAGCCGGGCGGGGTGAACCTGGAGGACTGCCAGGCGGTCTCCCTGACCCTCGACACCGTCCTGGACGTCGAGGACTTCATCACCCAAGGCTATGACCTGGAGGTCTCTTCTCCGGGGGTCGACCGGCCGCTCCGCAAGCCGGAGGACTTCCAGCGCTTCGCCGGCCAGCGCGCCCACGTGAAGAGCTACGGCCCCGTCGAGGGGACCGCGCCGGGGTCGCCGGGCCGTAAGAACTGGGCGGGGATTCTCAAGGGCATCGAAGACGGGAAGGTCGTCATCGACGTGGATGGCGTGCTGCACCGGATTCCGCACGATCAGATCGCGAAGGCCAACCTCGAGTACGACTTCGAGGCGGACCTTCGAAGGAAGGACTGAACCATGCAGCAGGCCGTCAACCTGAACCTCATCCTCGACCAGGTCGCCAAGGACAAGGGGATCGATCGCATCCGCCTCGTGGAGATCCTCGAGGAGGCGATCGTCAGCGCCGCCAAGCGCCACTTCGGGATGGAGCGCGCCCTCAAGGCGCACTTCGACGAGGACAAGGGTCAGGTCGACCTCTTCCAGGTCCTCACCATCGTCGCGGACCCCACGGAGGAGGCGCCCATCGCCGATCCGATCAACATGGTCCCGGTGGCGGTCGCGGTGGCCAAGGGGATCGAGGTCGAGGCGGGCGACGAGCTCGAGTTCCCGATCTACTACCGGACCGAGGACGAGGCCGAGGCGCGCGCGCAGGACGATCAGTGGGGCGATCTCCTCAAGATCAAGACCTACCGCCGGTCGTTCGGCCGCATCGCCGCGCAGACCGCCAAGCAGGTGATGATCCAGGGGACGCGCAACGCCGAGCGCGAGAACGTCTTCAACGAGTACAAGGACCGCAAGGGCGAGGTCATCACCGGCATCGTCCGGCGCTTCGAGCGCGGGAACATCATCGTCGACCTCGGCCGCTCCGAGGCGGTGCTCCCCATCCGCGAGCAGGTGCCGCGCGAGAGCTACCGCGCCGGGGACCGGATCCAGGCCTACGTCTCCGAGGTGCTCCGCGAGTCGAAGGGGCCGCAGATCGTCCTCTCCCGCGCGTCGGTCGAGTTCCTACGCAAGCTGTTCGAGATGGAGGTCCCCGAGATCGCCGAGGGCGTGGTGGTCATCGAGGCCGCCGCCCGCGAGCCGGGCGGCCGCTCCAAGATCGCAGTGTCGTCCCGCGACTCCGACGTCGATCCGGTCGGCGCGTGCGTCGGCATGAAGGGGAGCCGCGTCCAGGCCGTCGTCCAGGAGCTGCGGGGCGAGAAGATCGACATCGTGCCCTGGCACGACGATCCGGCCCGCTTCGTCTGCAACGCGCTGGCGCCGGCCGAGGTCTCTCGCGTGCTGCTCGACGAGCAGAACAGCGCGATGGAGATCATCGTCCCCGACGACCAGCTCTCCCTCGCCATCGGGCGCCGCGGCCAGAACGTCCGGCTCGCGTCCCAGCTGACCGGCTGGAAGCTCGACATCAACAGCGAGACCCGCGTGAAGGAGATGCGCGAGTTCGCGACCGAGAGCTTCACCGCCATCGGCGTCCCCGAGGCGACGCAGGAGATGCTCTACGCCCACGGCTTCCGCAAGGCGCAGGATCTCGCCAACGCGTCGGCGGAGATGCTCACGCAGTTCCCAGGCTTCTCGCTGGAGATGATCCCCGACCTGCAGAAGCAGGCGCACGAGCAGGCGATCACCGACGCCGAGAAGGAGATGCGGCTCGAGGCGGAGCGCGAGGCCGCGCGGATCGCGGAGGCCCGGCGTCACCCCGACGACCTCTCCCAGGAGGAGCGGCTCGCCAGGGTGCGCGGCGTGGGCGAGAAGACGATCGAGTCGCTCAGGCGCGCCGGGTACGGAACGGTCGAGGCGATCAACAAGGAAGGCGACGTCAACAAGCTCGCCGACTCGACCGAGCTCGGGATCAAGAAGGCCCGCCAGATCAAGCACGCCGCGGGCGTGTACCTCGAGGAAGAGGCGAAGCTCCGCGCCGAGCTCGACGCGGAGAAGGCCCGGTCGGCGGGCGGCGGAGCGGGTGCGTGAGGCGCCCACGGCGAACGTGCGTCGGCTGCGGTCAAGCCGCCGATCCCCGTGCGCTGGTGCGGTTCAGGTTGGACGGAGCGCGGGTGATGTTGGATGCGCGAGGCACTGGAGGCGGGCGGGGGGCGTGGCTGCACCCCGCCGCGAGGTGCCTGGCGCAGGCGGTGAAGCGGCGGGTCTTCGCGAGGGCCTTCCGCGGCGCCGTCGAGGTGGACGAAGCAGCGCTTCGGGTGCAGTTGACGGATCGTAGCGATCGGGATTAGGAGTCGGCGCAATGTCCAAGAAGCGGGTCCACGAGCTGGCAAAGCAGCTCAAGGAGCAGGGGATCGAGCTCTCGAACCAGGAGCTCGTCGACAGGCTCCACCAGTTCGGGTTCGACGTGAAGAGCCACTCCTCGTCGCTCGACGACGATCAGGCCCAGTCCGCCTACGAGAAGATCGTGGGCGAGCGCAAGCCGAAGGCGGCCCCCGTTCGCGCGTCGGGCCCCGGCTTCGTCGTCCGGAAGAAGGCCCACGTCGAGCCGGTCCCCGAGCCGATCCCCGCGCCGGTCGCCGCCGTGGCCCCGCCGGTCGTCGAGGAGGCGCCGGTCGTCGAGGCGCCGCCCCCCGGCATCGAGGAGCCCCGGCACGAGGAGGTCGTGGCCGAGTCCCCGGCCGCCGCCGCTCTCGTCGCCGCCCCGGTCGCCGAGGTGGTGGCCGCGAGTCAGGGCGCGGAGC
>JBAVTL010000333.1:0-5853 GCA_049696175.1 Anaeromyxobacteraceae bacterium | reverse complement strand
CCTCCAGCCCGAGCTCGATCGCCCAGCGGAGGATCGCTCGCTTCGCGGCGCCGCCGTCGCGGGCGCTCTGGAGCACCCTGTTCCGCACCTTCTCGAAGATGCGGGGGACGGCGCAGACGAAGGTGGGCCGGATCGTGGCCAGGTTCTCGACGAGCCGATCGACGCGGCCGTCCACCGCCGTGAGGAAGCCGATCCGGAGCTGCGCCGTCCCGACCATCTTGCCGAAGGAGTGCGCGAGGGGGAGCCAGAAGAGCTGCACGTGCCCCGGCGAGGCGAGGATCCCCGACTCGACCACCGCCGCCGACTGGGAGACCCAGCAGCGGTGCGTCAGCTCCACGCCCTTGGGCGTGCCAGTGGTGCCGGAGGTGTAGATGACGGTGGCGAGCGCGTCCCCGGGGATCGCCTGGGCCGCCTCCTCGAACCGCCCGGGGTGGGCGCCGTCCCACGCGCGCCCGCGCTCCTCGAGCTGCGCGAGCGTGAGGACCCAGCCGTCCGCGCTCCCGCCGCCGTCGAAGACGACGACGTGGCGAAGGCGCGGCAGGTCGTCACGGCGAGACACGAGCTTCGCGACCTGCTCGGCGTCCTCGACGAACGCCACCGTCGCGACGGAGTCGGCGAGGATGAACCGGCAGTCGTCGCTCGTCGAGGACGGGTAGATCGTCGTCGTCGCCCCGGCGGCGAAGAGGATCGCGAAGTCGGCGAGGATCCACTCGATCCGCGTCGAGGAGAGGATCGCGCCGACCTCCCCGTCGGCGAAGCCGAGCGCCCGCAGGCCGGAGGCGATGGCGCGGACGCGCCGCTCCGTCAGCTCCCAGGTGAGCGAGAGCCACGCGCCTTCGGCGCCCGGATAGCGGAAGGCCTCGGCGTCCGGGGTCAGGCCGACCCGCTCCAGGAAGAGCTCGGGGACGTTGCGGGGCTCGGGTGCGCTCACGTGGGGGGCCTCCTTGCGGAACCGATCGAATCTATCGGTAGATCGGCCCGCGCGCGACCCCGGCGGCGGGCCGGACCGCGCCGGCCGCCCCGGCATCCGCCACAACGGACACACCTCCACCGGTGGCCGTACGCGGTGGATGTCGCTGTCCCGCTTGACAGCCTGGCGTCCGGCAAATAGGATTCGTGTCCAACTTAACGGATTGGCGCCACGGAGCGCCGCGAGGACGAACGACATGGCACTCCCAACGAACAGGAAGCTCCGCTTCGAGACCCTGCAGGTCCACGCAGGCCAGGAGGTCGATCCGACCACGCACTCGCGCGCGGTCCCCATCTACCAGACCACCTCCTACACGTTCGACTCGGCCAAGCACGGCGCGGACCTCTTCGCGCTGAAGGCGTTCGGGAACATCTACACGCGCCTGATGAACCCGACGACCGACGTCTTCGAGAAGCGGATCGCGGCGCTAGAGGGTGGCGTCGCCGCCGTCGCGACGTCGTCCGGCCACGCCGCGCAGTTCCTCGCGCTGCACACCATCCTGGGCGCGGGCGACAACCTCGTCTCGTCCACCAAGCTCTACGGCGGCACCTACAACCAGTTCAAGGTCACCTTCCCGCGGCTCGGCGTGAACGTGAAGTTCGTGGAGTCCGACGACCTCGCGGCGTGGAGGAAGGCGATCGACTCGAAGACGCGCGCGCTCTACGTCGAGTCGATCGGCAACCCCAGCTACGACATCGCCGACTTCGACGGGCTCGCCCAGCTCGCGCACGAGCACAAGATCCCGCTCGTCGTGGACAACACCTTCGGCGGCGCCGGCTACCTCGTCCGCCCGATCGAGCACGGCGCCGACATCGTCGTCGAGTCGGCCACCAAGTGGATCGGCGGCCACGGCACGTCGCTCGGCGGCGTCCTCGTCGACTCCGGGAAGTTCGACTACGCGGCGAGCGGCAAGTTCCCCTGGTTCACCGAGCCGTCGCCCGGCTACCACGGCCTCGTCTTCAGCGAGGTCTTCGGGCCGACGGGGCCCTTCGGCAACATCCAGTTCGCGATCCGCGCCCGCGTCGACGGCCTCCGCGATCTCGGCCAGACCGTGTCGCCGTTCAACTCGTTCCTCTTCCTGCAGGGGCTGGAGACGCTCTCGCTCCGCATGCAGCGCCACGTGGACAACGCGCTGGAGCTGGCGCGCTGGCTCGAGAAGCACCCGCAGGTCACCTGGGTCCTCTACCCCGGCCTGGAGAGCCACCCGCACCACGCCCGCGCGAAGAAGTACCTCAAGAACGGCTTCGGGCCGGTCCTCTCCTTCGGCGTGAAGGGCGGCGCCGCGGCGGGCCAGAAGTTCGTCGAGTCGGTGAAGCTCGCGAGCCACCTCGCCAACGTCGGCGACACCAAGACGCTCGTCATCCACCCGGCGACGACGACCCACAGCCAGCTCTCCGAGTCCGAGCTGAAGAGCGCCGGCGTCACGGCGGATCTCGTCCGCGTCTCCCCGGGCATCGAGCACATCGACGACATCAAGGAGGACTTCGAGGAGGCCTTCGCGAGCGCCCGCGCCATCTGATAGCATTCGCCGCATGGAAAAGTACCCGAACGCCAAGCTCTCCATCCAGGCCTGGGAGAACGTCGTGCAGCAGCACCACTCGTCCACTCCCCTGGAGCTGACGATGGTCGAGCTCGCGGCGTACTTCCCGAACCTCCCGATCGAGCCGCGCCTCGTCCAGAAGTTCCTGATGAAGCACGAGACCGAGGGCTCGCAGGAGTGGAAGCACTTCTACGACTCGTTCCACGCGCGGCTGCGCGCGGACGAGCCGACCAAGAAGGTGTGGACCGAGGACTCGGGCTACTGGGTCGAGGTGAAGGGCGACTAGCGCCGGCCGCGCCCCTCGGGAACTCCGTACCGCTTCATCTTTCCCTGGAGCGTGGACGGCTTGAGCCCGAGGCGCGCGGCGGCGCCGTGAGGGCCGTAGACGCGGCCGCCGCTCCCGTCGAGCGCCCGCTCGATGACCGCTCGCACCTCGTCGTCGAAGGTGCCGAGCGGGCGATCCTCCGGCTCGGGCGGCGCGCGCAGCGTTGCCCCTGGCGCCCGCTCGGTCTCCAGCGGGCCGGGCAGCTCCAGCACCGGCCCCGGCGACAGGAGGAGGGCGCGCTGGACGAAGTTCTCCAGCTCCCTGACGTTGCCGGGCCACGCGTGGCCCCTCAGCGTCGCCCAGAGCGGCTCGGGCACCTCCGGCGGCGTCCGTTTCATGAGGGCGGCGTGGCGCGCCAGGAAGTGCTCGACCAGCGGGCGGATGTCCTCGGGGCGCTCGCGCAGCGGCGCGAGCCGGATCGGGACGACCGCGAGCCGGTAGTAGAGGTCCTCGCGGAAGGCCCCGGCGGAGATGCGCGCCTCCAGGTCGCGGTTGGTCGCCGCCACGACGCGGACGTCCACCTTCACCGGCTCCGTGCCGCCGACGCGATCCAGCTCGCGCTCCTGGAGCACGCGCAGGAGCCGCACCTGCACCGAGGGCGGCGCGTCGCCCACCTCGTCCAGGAAGATCGTCCCGCCGTCCGCCTGCTCGAACCGGCCAGGGCGGCGCCGGAGCGCGCCGGTGAAGGCCCCCTTCTCGTGGCCGAAGAGCTCCGACTCGACGAGCCCCTCCGGGAGGGCCGCGAGGTTCACCGCGACGAAGGGCTCGCCGGCGCGCGCCGAGAGCTCGTGGACCAGCCGGGCGAGCCCCTCCTTCCCGGTCCCGGTCTCGCCGTGGATGAGCACCGTCGAGTCGGCGGGCGCGACGCGGCGGACCAGCTCGAGCGCGGCCTTCATCGACGGGCTCTCGGCGACGTAGCGATCGTCGCTCCCCGCGTGCTGCAGCTCCTCGCGCAGCAGCGCGTTCTCCGACCCGAGCAGCTGGTTGAGCCTCCGGATCTCCCCCACCATCAGGCTGTTCTGGAACGCGATGGCCACCAGGTCGGCCACGCGGCGCGCGACGGCGAGGCAGCAAGGAGGGAGCGCCTCACCGGGCTGGCTCGCGATCTGGAGCGCGCCGAGGAGCCGCCCCTCGAACGCGAGCGGGAACGTGGCGATGCTCCCCCAGCCGAGCGCCGCGAGCCGCCGCTCCTCGGCGAAGCGCGGCTGGGCCCCGTCGAGCGGGTCGAGGACCAGCGGCTCACGCGCCTCGAGCGCCCGCCCAGCAGCGGTCCCCGCGAGGTCGATCGCGGCGTTCACCATGGCGCGCGGGTGGCGCGGATCCGAGACGAGCGCGACCACGGCCTTGCCGGGCGGCTGACCGTCCACCCTGAGGATCGCCACCCCGGTCTCCCCGAAGCGGCGGTTGAGCAGCGCCGCCGTCCGCTCAAGGACCGCGTCCAGATCGACCGTGGAGAGGACCGCCTGGATCGCCTCGTCTACGATCGCCTCGTGCACGTCGTGGGGAGCGGCGGGGGGCGGCATGCGGATCTCCTTAGCACGGCGACGCGTACGCGGCCCCCATGGAACCGTCCCCTCTCCCTCATCGAGGGAGAGGGCCAGGGTGAGGGAGCGACCATGGCGCCGCGGCGTGCGCCGCCGTCCACCGGGCGTGTAGACTTCGCGCTCCATCAACGTCCAGCCTACGCATGGATCTCGACGTGGAACACCATGATTGACGGTATGAACAGGTACGAACCTCGCAGAGTTTCGCCTCCGGGAGGAACGCTCCTGGATCTTCTCGCCGAGAGAGGCATGGCTCAGAACGAGCTGGCCGAGCGGATGGGGCTGACCGCAAAAGCCGTCAACGAGATCGCGAAGGGAAAGAGTGCGATCACCCCGGGGAGTGGCTTGCGCGCCAGCGGGCGGAGAGGGAGCAGGCTCGGACAACCGAATGGCTGAAGAGGGTTCCAGTCCGCGAGCTCGCGAAGGCGGGCGCTATTCGCGCCTTCAAGGACAAGGCAGAGCAAGCGGGGGAGCTGCTTCGCTTCTTTGGCGTCGCGAGCGCGAGCGCCTGGGATGACGTGTATGCGAGTCCTCAGGTGGCATTCCGGCGATCGAAGGCGTTCAGGTGCGATGTTGGCGCGACCGCCGCCTGGCTTCGGCTTGGGGAGTTGCAGGCTCAGGAGATCAAGACCGAGCCTTACGGGGCCGAGCGATTCCGTCAGGTCCTGGAGGATGCGGTCGCGTTGACGAGGCGCCCGTTCCGCGAGGTTGCCAGGCAGTTGGTGGACCGGTGCGCCTCGGCGGGTGTCGCTCTCGTCTTCGTGCGCGAGGTCGACGGCTGCAGGGCGGCCGGGGTCACGCGATGGCTTTCGCCGACGAAGGCGCTTGCTCAACTGAGTGATCGCTACAAGACGGAGGACCACCTCTGGTACGAGATCCTGCGGCCGCCTCGCGCACCAGCCACTTGAAACGCGGCCACACCCCTCAGTGACTGCACGCCGGGGCCGCTCCCTTCGAGGCTACCCAGCGGAGCGGGTTGGGTCCCCCGGTGGCGTGGCTATCGTTGATCCATGACCTGGAAACGGATCGGCTGCTCGGTCGACTTCTCCCCGGAGTCGCGCACCGCGATGGAGGAGGCAGCGCAGCTCGCGACGCGGTACGGAGCGGAGCTCACGCTGGTCCACGTGGACGACCGGTCGGGCGGGCCGACCACCGACGCGACCCTCTCCGGCTCGGTCTCGCTCCAGCGCGGCAAGCTGGAGCTGGAGCGGCTGCTCGGCGAGTGGTCGGAGGACGCCCGGAGGCTCACCAGCCACCCGGTCGAGTTCGTCCTCCTCTCCGGCGACCCCGCCACCGAGGTCGTGAAGGCCGCGGCCGAGCACCCCTTCGACGTGCTCGTGATGGGTACGCACGGCCGGGCCGAGCTGGATCGTCTCCGCTTCGGCTCCGTCGCGCAGGCGGTGGTGCGTGACGCGCGCTGCTCGGTGCTGGTGGTCCGGCGCAGCCGCGCGTAGGAGCGCTCCCCCTGCTGCGT
>JBAVTL010000332.1:0-17122 GCA_049696175.1 Anaeromyxobacteraceae bacterium | reverse complement strand
GAGCGGATCCGCGCGCCCCGCGGCGGTGAGCGTCACCGTCCGCGCGCCGCACTCGGGGCCGGCGGGGTTCAGCTCGACGCGACCGCCGAGCGCCCAGCCCAGCAGCTGGTGGCCGAAGCAGACTCCGAGGACCGGGCGATCGCGCGCTGCGGCGAGCGACCAGTGAGCGAGCGCCTGCATCCACGGCGCACGCTCCCTCACGCTGGCGAGCGAGCCCGTGAGGAGGAGACCGTCGAAGTCGGAGAAGGGAGGGAGCGGCGCGAGCGCGTCGGCGACCTCGACGTCGACGCGAGGGGAGACGATGCGCCCGAACCACGCATCGAAGCCGCCGAAGCGCTGGGCGACGGCCTCGGAGGGGCGGCCGGTGCGGACGATCAGGATGCGCTTCGTGGTCGGCATGCCGGAGACTCATAACGCAGCGGCGGCGGCCGCGCCCACCGGCAACTCCCGCGCGCGAGGCGAGGGGGCGTGCCGGTGAGCGGGCCGCCGCCGGCGGCTGGATGGCCCTACGACTCGCTGGTGCGCGGCGCGCCGACGGGGAGCGGAGCCGAGACCATGCTCGCCTTGGCGGTCACGGAGGTGGTCGTGTTAGCCCCGCCGAAGTCGTAGCCGAGGACGCCCATCTCGGGGATGTCGAGGCCGTTCACCTCGTCCTCCGCGGACGGCCGATTCCCGACGATCTTCCCGATGATCCAGAAGGCCAGGGCGGCGACCGGGGCGACGTACGCGAGGTTGGCGAGGACTCCGATGACGGAGGCGACGAGCTGTCCGCCGTCCCCGTAGAAGAGGCCGCGGACGCCGCCGGCGACGCCGTTCAGCCCCTGGCCGTAGGTGCCGTTCGCGAAGAGGCCGGTGGCGATGATGCCCCACGCGCCGTTGACGCCGTGGACCGCCGAGGCGCCGACGGGATCGTCGAGCTTCAGGACCCGCTCGATGAAGAGGGCCGCGACGATCACGAGGACGCCGGAGACGGCGCCGATGAGCATCGCCGCCCAGGACGAGACGAAGGCGCAGGGGGCGGTGATGGCGACGAGGCCGGCGAGCATGCCGTTCGCCATCCACGTCGGGTCCGGCTTGCCGAACTTGGCCTTCGCGTACAGGAAGGCAGTGAACGCGCCGGTCGCAGACGCGAGCATCGTGTTCACCGCGACGATGGCCAGCTGGCCGTCCGTGCCGGCGAGGGTCGAGCCGGCGTTGAAGCCGAACCAGCCGAACGCCAGGATGAAGGTGCCGGTCATGACCTGCGGGATGTTGTGGGCAGGGATCGGGCGGGGCTCGCCCTTCGGACCGAACTTCCCGATGCGCGGGCCGATCATCTTGGCGAGGACGAGCGCCATGACGCCGCCGGTCAGGTGCACCACCGAGCTGCCGGCGAAGTCCACGTGGCCGTGGCCGAGGCCGAAGTTGGCGCCGAGCTGCGAGAGCCAGCCGCCGCCCCAGACCCAGTTGGCGTAGACGGGGTAGATGATCGTGGAGATCACGAAGCTGAAGATCACGAAGGAGGTGAACTTCCAGCGCTCCGCCGCCGCGCCCGTGGGGATGGTGCAGGTGGTGTCCATGAAGACCATCTGGAACATGAAGATCGCCGCGATGGCCGGCGTGTACATGGACAGCGGCAGCATGAAGCCCTTCAGCCCGAAGAGCCCGAAGTCCTTGCCGAAGAGGTGGAGCACGAACTCGTGGTTGAGCGACGCGTCACCGCCCAGCGTGGCGAGGGCGCCGACGCCCCCCATCTGCAGGCCGAAGCCGATGAAGTAGAAGCCGATGATGCCGATGGCGTAGACGAAGAAGTTCATCCCCATCGTGTGGGCGACGTTCTTGGCCCGGGTCAGCCCCGTCTCGACGAGGGCGAAGCCGGCCTGCATGAACATCACGAGGAAGGCGGCGACCATCGTCCAGACGAGGTTCACGGCGGTCTGCGTGTCCGCCAATCCCTTGGCGAGCTCTGCGACTGTGGGAGTCATGTTCTCTCCTGCGGGTGCGTGGGTGGGGTGCGGTTACTTCTTGAAGAGCTCGACGTCCACGTCGAGCTGGACCGTCCACATGAAGTCGGTGGCGTAGGCGCCCTTGGCGAGGAAGACGGGGCCGGTGAGGAGCTGGACGGCGGGGCTGAAGTAGATGGCAGCGCCGACGGCGCCGCCCGCGAAGCCGTTCTTGCCGCTCGCGTAGTCGGCGATGAGCGCGACCTTCTGCAGCCCGGGGAGGTTGATGTTGATGTCGGGGCTCGTGTAGGCCGCCATGACGCCCGTCTGCGACGCGCTGTCGCCAGGGATCGTGTAGAGCGTCTTGTTCAGGCCGTGATAGGCGCCGACGACGAACGTCCCGACCCCGGCGAAGCCCTTGCTCACCGACAGGTGGAGGTGATCGTAGTCGCTGACGTCGTTCTTGAACCCGACGCTCTGGATGCCGAGCGACACGCCGGGCTGCCACGCGGCGAAGGCGCCCTCGGGGAGCGTGAGCTTCCCGTTGAGGTAGACGCCGTTCGCGACGTAGCCCGGCAGGAAGACGTCCACGCCCACCTCGCCCTGCAGCTTCTCGAAGGGCAGGACGCCGATGGTGAGGCCGTAGTCGTTGGCCATCGCGCCCTGCTCCGCGACGTACGAGTCGTAGGTGAGGTGCGGGACCAGGTACGGCTGCGTGTAGGTCGTCGCGGGAGTCCAGAGGGTGGTGGACGGGGTGGCCGACGCCGAGGCGGCGGTGACGGCCAAGATCGTGGCGGCGAGGAACTTGGGCGGCTGCTTCATCGTGCGTCTCCTTGGTGTTGCGCTGAGTGAGGTGCCGCTCGGATGCCTCTGCAGCCGGCGTGCCGCGGCCCTGCGCGAGATCGCGTCGCGGTGCCGCGCGAAGAGCGGGCAGCGCCGCGCGGAGGGCGTGGCGCGTGGGTTGCAGCCGAGTAGGGAGGCGAACGCCGCGTTCGCACTCACGCACGCTCAACTCACCCTCGAAGGAGCCACCCGATGAAGAAGATCGAAGCCATCATCAAGCCGTTCAAGTTGGACGAGGTGAAGCAGGCGCTCACCGAGCTCGGCATCACCGGGCTCACCGCAGCCGAGGTGAAGGGCTTCGGGAGGCAGAAGGGACACACGGAGCTCTACAGGGGCGCGGAGTACGTGGTGGACTTCCTGCCCAAGGTGAAGGTCGAGGTCGTCGTGGACGACGCGATCGTCGGCAAGGTGGTCGAGGCGATCGAGAGGACCGCGAAGACCGGCCGCATCGGCGACGGGAAGCTCTTCGTCAGCAGCGTGGACGAGGTGATCCGGATCCGGACCGGAGAGCGCGGCCCCGACGCGGTGTGACGAGCCGTTCCCGCCAGAGATCCGTGCGGAGGACTGCGCGGTGTTCGGGCGAGAGGCCGATGGAGGCAATGTCAAATGCTCGCTCACGTTCTCGTCTCCCTCGTCCTCCTGCTCGTCGCCGCGCGCGCCGGCGGGGCGCTCGCCGAGCGGCTCGGCCAGCCAGCGGTCCTCGGTGAGCTGCTCGCCGGGGTCGGGCTGGGGGCGCTGCCGCTCTTCGGGATCGGCGGCCTCTCCTGGATCCCGCACGATCGGGTCGTCGAGGCGCTCGCCGAGCTCGGCGTGATCCTGCTGCTCTTCGAGGTGGGGCTCTCCACCCGGCTCGCCGACCTCGCCAAGGTGGGGCTGTCGGCCTTCCTCGTCGCTTGCATCGGCGTGGTCGTCCCCATGCTGCTCGGGTACGGCGTCGGCGTCTGGCTCCTGCCGGGCGCGCACCCCCTCGCGCACTGGTTCCTCGGCGCGGCGCTCTCGGCGACCAGCGTCGGGATCACCGCGCGCGTGCTCCGCGACATGGGGCAGGTGGCGTCGGCGGAGGGGCAGATCATCCTCGGCGCCGCCGTCATCGACGACGTCCTCGGGCTCCTGGTGCTCGCCGTCATGGTCGGGCTCGCCGGCGGGGCCGGCGGCGGCGCCAGAGGAGCGGGCAGTGGGCTGCTCGCCTCGGTGGCGATCGTGACCGGGAAGGCGGTGCTCTTCATCGCGGGGGCGCTGGTGCTGGGGCGCGCGGCGGCGCCGCGCCTCTTCCGGCTGGCCGCGCGGCTGCGCGGTCACGGCGTCATCTTCACCGCCGCGCTCGTGACCTGCTTAGGCCTCGCCTGGATCGCGGACGCGGTAGGGCTCGCGCCGATCGTGGGGGCCTTCGCCGCGGGGCTCGTGCTCGAGGGGGTCCCGTTCGGGGAGCTGCTTGGGGAGGACGCGCGGCTGGAGGATCACCTGACGCCGCTCTCCACCTTCCTCGTTCCCATCTTCTTCGTGCGGATGGGGATGAACGTGGAGCTCGGCGCGCTCGGGAGTGGGTCGCTCGCGCTGGCTGCCGCGCTGACGGTCGCGGCGGTGCTCGGAAAGCAGGCCTGCGCGCTGGCGGTGGTGACGCCGGGGGCGGACCGGCTGGCGGTCGGCCTCGGCATGATCCCGCGAGGCGAGGTGGGGCTCATCTTCGCCAACATCGGGCTCACCCTCTCGATCGCCGGCGCGCCGCTGCTGGGGGCCGGCGAGTTCGCGGCGATCGTGGCGATGGTGATGCTGACGACCCTCGTGACGCCGCCGCTCCTGAGGTGGAGGCTGGGGAGGGAACGCGCTACTCTGCCCGAAAGCGCCTGCTACACACCCTGAGAACGCGCCGGTCTCCCGGCGACGGGAGACGGACGATGAAGGCGATCGAGCGGGTCGCGGTCCTTGGTGCGGGGGTGATGGGGAGCGGCATCGCCGCCCACCTCGCCAACGCCGGCATGCGGGTCCTGCTGCTCGACGTCGTCCCGGCGGAGCCGAACGACGCCGAGAGGAAGGCCGGCCTCACGACCTCCTCCCCGGCGGTCCGGAACCGGCTGGCAGCCGCTGGCGTCGAGGCGGCGAAGAAGACCCGTGCGTTCTACCTGCCGGCTTACGCGTCCAACGTCGAGATCGGAAACCTCGACGACGACGTGGCCCGGCTCCGCGAGTGCGACTGGGTGATCGAGGCGGTGGTCGAGGACCTCGAGGTGAAGAGGAAGCTCTTCGCCGAGAAGGTGGCGCCCAACCTGAAGGAGGGGGCCGTCCTCTCCAGCAACACGAGCGGCCTCTCGGTGGAGGCGATGGCCGCGGTCCTTCCGCCCGCGGTGCGTCAGCGCTTCCTGGTCGTCCACTTCTTCAACCCGCCGCGCCACATGCGGCTCGTCGAGGTGGTCGCGTGCCGCAGGACCTCCCCCGAGGTGTTGGAGGGGATGACGTCGCTCCTGCGGAGGCGGCTCGGGAAGGGCGTGGTCCGCGGCAAGGACACGCCCAACTTCGTCGCCAACCGGATCGGCGTCTACTCGATGTGCAACGGGTTCCGGCACATGGCCGACCTGGGCATGACGGTGGAGGAGGTGGACGCCGTCGCCGGCCCCGCCACCGCGAGGCCGCGCAGCGCCCTCTTCCGGCTGGCGGATCTCGTGGGGCTCGACACGCTCTTCCACATCGCGAAGCACACCCGCGACCTGCTCCCGAAGGACAAGGACCGGGACGAGTTCGGCGTGGCGCCCGCCATGGAGCGGATGGTCGCGAAGGGGCTGAAGGGGAACAAGGCGAAGCAGGGGTTCTACCGGAAGGAGCGAGGGGCTGACGGCGCCGAGCACGCGCTCGTCTACGACCTTGCGGCCGAGCAGTACGTCGCGGCGGCGTCGCCGCGCTTCGCCTCGGTAGAGGCGACGAAGGGGATCGAGGATCCAGGGAAGAGGATCGCCGCGGTCCTCGCCGGCACGGACAAGGCCGCCGAGTTCGCCTGGCGTAACCTCCGCGACACCCTCCTGTACGCCTTCAAGCGGATCCCGGAGATCGCAGACGACGTGGTCTCGGTCGACGACGCGATGCGCTGGGGCTTCAGCTGGGAGCTCGGCCCCTTCGAGATGCTCGACGCCATCGGCGTCCGGGCGTTCGTGGAGCGGGCGAAGCGGGACGGCGTGAAGGTGCCGCCCGCGCTCGCCCGGATCGACCGGTTCTACGCGGAGAAGGGCGGAAAGCGGCGCTGCCGGTCGCTCTCGAAGAAGGGCGACTGGCGCGACGTGCCCCGAGCCCCGGAGCGGATCGACCTCGGCGAGGTCCGGAGGCGCGGGGGCGTCGTGGAGGAGTCCGACGTGGCCTCCATCCTCGACCTCGGCGACGGCGTCCTCTGCCTCGAGTTCCACTCGAAGATGAACGCCATCGACGCCGGCGTGCTGGCGATGGTCGAGCGGGCGTCGGCGCGGGCCGCGAGCGAGGCGGTGGGGCTCGTCGTCGCCAACCACGGGAAGGTCTTCTCGGCGGGCGCCAACCTCGCGTGGATCGCCGGCGCCATCCGCGAGCGCCGGTTCGACGACATCGACGCGCTCGTCCGGCTGTCCCACCGGGCGCTGATGGCGGTGAAGTGCGCGCCGGTGCCGGTCGTCGCGGCCCCGCACGGCATGGCGCTGGGCGGCGGCGCGGAGATCTGCCTCCACTGCGCTGGGCTGGCCCCGCACGCCGAGCTCTCGATGGGGCTCGTAGAGGCCGGGGTCGGGCTGATCCCGGGCGGCGGTGGGACCAAGGAGCTCGCGCTGCGCGCCATCCGGGACGCCGCCGCGTACGACGCCGACGTCACCCCTTTCGTCACCCGCAACTTCCGGCTCATCTCGATGGCCCGGACGAGCGGCTCCGCCGCGGAGCTCCGCGAGATGGGGATGCTGCGCGACGGCGACGCCGTCACGCTCGACCTCGACGCCCTGGTCTTCCGCGCCAAGCAGCGGGTGCTCGCGCTCTCGTCCGGCTACCGGCCTGTGGCGCCGGCGGCGGACCTGAAGGCGCCCGGGCAGGCGGTGGCCGCGGCCCTGACCTCCTCGCTCTGGAACCTCCGGATGGGCGCCTTCATCAGCGCGCACGACGAGAAGGTGGGGCGCGCCGTGGCCGGCGTCATCACTGGCGGCGACGTGCCGTCGGGGACGCCGATCACGGAGGCGTGGCTGATGGAGCTTGAGCGGGAGGCCTTCCTCTCGCTCTGCGGGGAGCCGCTGACGCTCGCGCGGATCGAGCACATGCTGAAGACGGGAAAGCCGCTGCGTAACTGAGCAGGGGATCGGAGGCGACCATGGGAAACGCATTCCTGCTCGCGGCGGTCCGTACCGCCGGGACGCGCGCCCGAAAGGGCGGCTTCAAGGACACGCGGCCGGATGACCTGGCCGCGGCGGCGATCCGCGGCGTGGTGGAGCGCAGCGGCGTGGAGCCGGACCGCGTGGAGGACGTGATCCTCGGGTGCGCCTTCCCGGAGGCGGAGCAGGGGGGCAACGTCGCCCGGATGGCGCTGCTCCGCGCGGGGCTGCCGGTGGCCGTCCCGGGGATGACGGTCAACCGGCTCTGCTCCTCAGGGCTGCAGGCGATCGCCATCGCCGCCGAGCGGATCGCCGGTGGCTTCGCGGACTGCATCGTCGCGGGGGGCGTGGAGAGCATGACGATGGTCCCGATGTGGGGGAACAAGTTCAGCCCTAACCCGGGCATGAACGCGGCATGGCCCGAGGTCTACGCTTCGATGGGGATCACCGCCGAGCTGGTCGCGCAGCAGTTCGGGGTCTCCCGCGCGGACCAGGACGAGTTCGCTGCGCGAAGCCACGCGCGCGCCGCGGCGGCCATCGACGCCGGGAAGTTCCGCGATGAGATCGTGCCGGTGGAGGTGGAGACCCGCGCGATCGTCGACGGTGAGCTGGTGAGGGGGAGGCAGGTCGTGGACGCCGACGACGGCGTCCGTCGGGAGACGACGCTGGAGTCGCTTGCGAAGCTGAAGCCGGTCTTCGCGGCCACGGGGACGGTGACCGCCGGCAACTGCTCGCAGATGACGGATGGCGCGGCGGCCGTGCTGGTCGTCTCGGAGCAGCTCCTCGCGTCGCTGGGCAAGGAGCCGATGGCCAGGTTCGTCTCGTTCGCGGTCCGCGGCGTCGCGCCCGAGCTCATGGGGATCGGGCCGATCGAGGCGATCCCCCTGGCGCTCAAGCGGGCCCACGTCAGGAAGGACGACCTCGCCGCCCTCGAGCTGAACGAGGCCTTCGCCTCGCAGGCGCTCGCCGTGGTCCGGTCGCTGGGGATCAACCCGGCGCGGGTCAACCCGAACGGCGGCGCGATCGCGCTCGGGCACCCCCTCGGCGCGACCGGCGCGAAGCTCACCACGCAGCTGCTCCACGAGCTGAAGAGGACCGGCGGGAAGCACGGGATGGTCTCGATGTGCATCGGCGGCGGCATGGGCGCGGCGGCGGTCTTCGAGCGGGTCTAGCGGACATACGACCGGACATGGGTGCGGACCAACGTCGGTGAGTCGCGTGGGATTGGTCCCTATGAACGGTATGTTATGAGCCTCTTGACTCGGACATCGATGCGGACATGATGTCGGACATGGTGGCCGACCGCGGAGAGTCCCCCTCACTGATGGAGCCCATGCTCCTCCCGGAGGGCTCCCGGCATCGCGGACGGCTGACCGACCTCGCCCTCGAACTCACCGCCCACGCTGCGGGCTTTCGGCGGAGTCTGCACCCGGGGGTGCGCGTGGCGCTCGCGGACCTCGTCCGCGCGATGAACTGCTACTACAGCAACCTCATCGAGGGGCACGACACGCACCCGGTGGACATCGAGCGGGCGCTTCGCGCCGACTACAGCAGGGACCCGCGAAAGCGGAACCTACAGCTCGAGGCGAAGGCGCACGTAGAGGTCCAGCGTTGGATCGACACCGGCGGGATCTCGGGGGCGGCCGCCAGGACCGGATCGCTTCGCGAGATCCACCGCCGCTTCTGCGAGCACCTCCCGGACGAGCTCCTCTGGTCCGAGCTCCCCGAGGCGGGCGAGCGGCTGCACGTAGCGCCCGGCGCGCTCCGCAGTCACGACGTGAAGGTCGGCGACCACGTCCCGGTCAGCCCGGGCGCCATCCCCCGCTTCCTTCAGCACTTCGAGCGGGCCTACGGCACGCTCGGCCGCACCGACGCCATCCTCGCGACGGCCGCGGCGCACCATCGGCTCCTCTGGATCCACCCGTTCCTCGACGGGAACGGGCGCGTCGCCCGCCTGATGTCGCACGCGATGCTCGTAGACGCCCTCGACACCGGCGGCGTCTGGTCAGTCGCAAGGGGACTCGCGCGGAGCGGGCCGGCGTACAAGGCCCACCTCGCCGCCTGCGACCTGCCGCGACGAAACGATCTCGACGGCCGCGGCACGCTCAGCGAGGAGGAGCTGGCGAAGTTCACCGCCTTCTTCCTCGAGACCTGCATCGACCAGGTGGCCTTCATGGAGTCGCTCGTCGAGCCGGAGCGGCTGCGCGCGCGGGTGCTGCTCTGGGCCGAGGAGGAGACGCGGCTCGGGACGCTCCCCCCTCGCGCGACCGCCATCCTGGAGGCGATCCTCTTTCGCGGCGAGCTCCCTCGCGGCGACGTCGCCACGCTGCTCGGCGCGACCGACCGTCACGCGCGGAGGATCGTCGCCGCGCTGGTGGACGCCGACGTGATCCGCTCCGAGGGCCTGCGCGCGCCGCTCAGGCTCGCCTTCCCGGCGGCGCTTGCGGCGCGGTGGATGCCCGGGCTGTTTCCGGAGAAGACGGGCTAAGTCGGGGCAGGGGGTGGCTCGCGCCCCCGGAGGCTTCTTGGGGATCGAGTCCTTCGCCCGCATGAGCGAGTACTCGAAGATGCCGACCACCGGCGGCGAGAGGAGCCACGCAGTGCGGCCGCTCCGCCCGTGGACGAGGTCCATGACCAGCCCCTTGTCCGCAGACGGGGCCGGACTGGAGCCGGTCCACGAGGTCGCGGTACTGCTCCTTCAGCCTGCCGATGTGCCCCATGACGAACGGGTAGCACGGGCGGACTCACGCGTCATCATGGCGGGCGGGCGTGATGGCCCTCGGGATCGGGTGCGCCGTTGGCGCCGCTCGCCGCCCGATCGCCGAGCCTCGCGATCACCCGGTCGGCGATGAGCCTCACCTCCGTCCGCAGCCCCTTGGAGTACGCATCGACGACGGCCCGCACGGGATCGGATCCCTCGCTCCCGACCGGCTGCTCCACGGTGATCGTCTCGGAGAGCAGGGCGACGCGATCGTCGATCAGCACCACCCGCGCCTGCAGCCGGATCTCGTGGGGCTGCGCCAGCTCCTCGAACGCGATCAGCTCGACCTCGAGCGTGACCGCGCGCCCGGAGATCGCCTCGACCACGCCGCGCTCCTCGAAGAGCGTGCGGGCGAGCGCGCGCCGCAGGTAGACCTCGGGCCGCTCGAGCCAGCGCCGGTCCTCGCGGAAGAGGAACTCCCGAGCGGAGCTCCGGACCACCATCCGCTCGCGCAGGTGTGACCAGCCCTCGACCCGGTCGAGCCGGAGCTGCAGCTCGGGCCGGGCGCGGGCGGCGTGGGCCTCGCCGTCGTACTCCGCAGCGAAGTATCGCGGCACGACCGGCTCGCTCTTCCCCAGCAGCGCGCAGCCGGAGAGCGCGACCGTGACCACGAGCGAGCAGAGCTCGGCCTTCATGGCCCCACCTTCGACTTCCCCTTCACCAGCATGTCGGGATCTCGCTGGAGCGCCTCGGCGAGTTGCCGCATCGCCACCGCAGCCTCGCGTAGATCGCGCGCGCCCGAGTCGAGGTTGGAGCCGAACCGCGGCCCGGCCGCGTCACCCAACGAATCGGAGGTCCGCTGCAGGCTCGCGAGCAGGCCGTCCTTCCCGTCGAGTCGTGCGACCACGCCGTCCACCTTCGCCAGGGTGGCCTGGATCCCGGCGGCCAGCTGATCGGCGTGCTCCAGCGTCGCGACCGCCTTCCCGGGGACCCCCCGCTGGTTCACGTCCTCGAGGAGGACGTTCACCCTGTCGACCACGCTGGCCAGCTCGTGCACGAGACCCGGGAGCTGATCGATCGCCCGGACCACTGCGTCCTCCAGGTTCTTCATCGTGGAGGGGGTCGCGGGGATGTAGTTCTCGGGCACGGGGAACGGCAGCACGGGAGGAGGCGTGCCGCCCGTGTTGAAGAAGTCGAACTGCAGGTACTTGGTCCCGGTGAGCCCCGTCGAGGCGATCTGGACCCGCAGCTCCGGCGGGACCGTGATCCTCGTCCGCTTGCCCGTCCCCTGGCCGGCGAGCCCCAGCCGCCTCAACACGTCGACCCCCAGGGTGTAGCTGATCTCGACGTGGCGGCGGTCGGGCGCGACGTCGATCGCCGAGACGTTTCCGACCTTCACGCCGCGGTAGCTGACCGGGGATCCGACGTCGAGGCCGGTCACCGCCTCGTCGAAGTAGGACTTGTAGGTCACGGTCTCGACCCGCAGCGACCGCGCCGTGAGCAGGACGGCCGCGGCCATCCCGGACAGCACCGACACCACGACGAAGGCCCCGAGCTTCCAGCGATTGGTCGGAGCGCTCATGACTTCACCGCCTGCCGAGTCCGGTTGAAGAACGCGTGGACGCGCGGATCCTCGCTGGTGTCCCGGAGGGAGCGCGGGTCACCGCGCGCGATGATGCTCTTGCTCTCGTGGTCGAGCATGATGCAGGCGCCGCCGATCTTGAAGATGCTCTCCAGATCATGCGTGACCACCACGAAGGTCAGCCCGAGCTGCGCGTTGAGGTCCAGGATCAGCTCGTCCAGCTCCGCCGCGGAGACCGGATCGAGGCCGGCCGACGGCTCGTCGAGGAAGAGCAGGTCGGGCTCCAGCGCCATCGCCCGCGCGATCGCCGCACGCTTGCGCATCCCTCCAGACAGCTCGCTGGGTAGCTGCGCCCCGGCGCTCTGCAGGCCGACGAGGCGCAGCTTGGCCGCGACGATCGCGCCGACGGCGTCGAGCGGAAGCTCGGTCCACTCCAGCAGCGGCAGCGCCACGTTCTCCGCCACGGTGAGCGACCCGATCAGGGCGCCCGTCTGGAACGTCACGCCGAAGCCGGGCCGGCCGGCGATGATCTGGCTGGGCGCGAGGCCTTCGACGGTGACGGTGCCGCTCAGCGGCTCATCGAGCCCCACCAGGTAGCGCAGCAGGGTCGACTTCCCGCTGCCGCTGCCCCCCAGGATGACGAAGATGGAGCCTCGCTCGACCTCGAAGGTCGCGCCTCTCAACAGGACGGCCTCCTCCCAGCCGAAGGAGAGCTCCGCGACCTTGACCACGGGATCGCTCATAGCCCCGCCACCCGGACGACGACCGTGATCACCGCGTCGAGGAGGATGAGCGTGAACAGGTTGAGGACCACACCCGAGGTGGTGCGGCGGCCGACGCTCTCGGCGCCGCCGCTGGTGGCGAGCCCCTGCTGGCACGCGATCAGCGCGATGGCGACCGCGAAGACGACCCCCTTGAGGATCCCCGATGAGACGTCCCAGAGCGATACGACGCGCGCCGTCTCGTTGAGGTAGCCACGCGGCGACAGGTCCAGGCTCGTGACCCCGACCAGGAGCCCACCCGCGACGCCACCCGCGTCGGCAAGGATGACGAGCAGCGGCACAACGAGGACCAGCGCGATCGTGCGCGGCAGCACGAGGTAGCGCATGGGCTCGAGCCCCATCGTCCGCAGCGCGTCGATCTCGCCATTCACCTGCATGACGCCCAGCTCCGCCGTGAACGCAGCGCCGGAGCGGCCGCTGACGACGATCGCGGTCATCAGCGGCCCGAGCTCCCGGCAGACCGAGATCCCGATCAGGTCCGCGACCAGGATGTTGGCGCCGAACCGCTTCAGCTGCACCGAGGCCTGGAACGCCATCGCCAGCCCGACCAGGAAGTTGATCAGGACGACGATCGGCACCGCGTCGGCACCGGAGCGTTCCATCGTCGCTGGCACCTCGCGCCAGTTGGCCGAGCGGGGCGCTCGCAGGAGTCCGGCACCGGAGACGATCATCTGCCCCAGGAAGGCCAGGACCAGCTGTCCCTCCCTCAGGATCGCGAGGGTCGCGCGCCCCAGCTGGTCGAAGACCCCCAGCGCGCGGCGGGTGCGCAGCCGCGCCACCACGACGTCGCCACCATAGAGGTGGATGACCCGCTGGACCCGCTCACCGGCCCCCACGAACTCCGACGTCACGCCGCGGCGCTGCAGGTCGGTCCGAACGGAGGCCAGCAGCGCCATGGCGCCGCCGTCGACGCGCTCCACGCCGGACATCTCGAAGTCGAGCCGGTGGCCGCGCGCTGCGCCAGCCTCGAGCCGGCGAAGCTCCTTCCACAGGGGCGCAGCCTCGGCGAGCTTCAGAGAGCCCCGGAAATGGAGTTGGCCCGCTTCGGGGCCGTCCCGCTCGTGCTCGATCGAGAATCCCAGCGCCATCGTGTCGGGTCGCCCTTCTCCACCGCTTCAGCGACGCCGGCCACCGATGATCCGCACCAGCACCATCACGACCGCGATGACGATCAGGATGTGGATGAAGCCACCCATCGTGTACGACGTGACCAACCCCAGCAGCCACAGCACCAACAGCACGACCGCGACTGTCCACAGCATTGGGGTCCCCTCTCAGTGGCCGCGCTGCTCCGCGCGACCTTGGCCTGCGACGTGCCGCCTAGTCATCCCCGCGGTCCCCTCTGTGTCCCCCCCTGTGTTCACCGCGGTCCCCGCCGTCTCGCTGCTGCTCACCCCGGTAGTGCCGGTAGCGGCCCGGTGGCGACTGCACGATGGGGGGCGGGACATAGCGGTTGTCGACCCGGCCCCAGCCACTGCGGTGATCGCGCGTGCGGATCCACGAGCCATCCCGACGCGCCCAGTAGTAGCCGTCTGCGAAGAACACCTCCTCGTCCAGGTCGGAGACGACGCTGACGCCGGGCTGTATGACGACGAGCGGCGGCAGCACGACGGGGAGACCAAGCGTGAAGGTGGCCTGCCCGCCTCCCGTCATCCGCCCCTGATCGTCGACGGTTGCAAAGCACCCACCGAGGGCGATCGCCGTGACCAGCGTGATCGTGTGCGCCTTCATGGAGTATGTCCCTTCTTCCCTCGGAGACCGTGCGCCGACCGCCGACGCTCTCTACCAACACGCATGGCTTCCGTAGAGATGGTGTGCGCGCGGCCTTGAGGGTAGTCCTCCGACCCGGTGGGGGCGGCGCGGCGAACGCGCGACTCCGTGGAGCGCTCGGGGGGAATCCGTGCCGCGAGGGGCATCGCAGACTCGACCATCCCTGCGCATGATCATCGTCAGTTCATCTGGCTCCCGTCGTGAGCCACGAAAGGTGGAAGACCATGAAGCCCAGCATGAAGGACAAGTTGAAGGGCAAGCTCGAGACGTTGAAGGGCAAGGGCAAGGAGGCCGCGGGCGTCCTGACCGGAAAGCCCGAGCTGGAGGCCGAGGGGAAGAGCCAGGCCCGCGCGGGCAAGGTCCAGGAGAAGCTCGGCGAGATCGAGAAGGTCCTGGGGAAGTAGCGCCGTCGAAGCGATGCGCGGGGTGGTCCTGCGCGAGGCCGGTAAACACGGCTGCGCTGCCCCAGCGGAGGGAACGTGCAGAGCGTGCATCGCTCCGGCCTCCGCGCCGCCGCCGTGGCGCTGCTCCTCCTGGGGACCGCCATCGCGCAGGAGCCCCAGGGGGCGGGAGGCCAGCCGCCAGCGGGGGCTTCGCCGCCCGCCCCACGGGGAGATACCGAGCAGCCGGCGGGCGAGCATGGGGAGACGAAGCCGGGGGAGCAGCCAACCGCGGCCGAGCAATCGCCCTCGTCCGAGGGCACGACCTGGGTCGACGATCTGCACCGCCGAATCGAGCGGAAGCTCACCGACCTCACCGAGGACCTAGACCGCGTCTTCGGCGAGGACAGGCGGCTGGACCTCGAGCAACCCGGAACCTACCTCCGCTGGCGCAGCGAGCTGCGCGCGGATGAACACGGAGAGCTGAGCCCTCGCACCTCGGTGAGGGCCACCCTGCAGCTTCCGGCGCTCAAGCGCTGGGGCAAGCGTCTTCAGCTGGCCTTCAGCGGCGAGAGCAGCGGCGATCCGACGATCCGTCGCCTGGAGGATCCGGGCGACCCCGGGTTCTCGCCGTCGATCCGGGCGGAGCAGGCCAACCTGGAGCTGCGCAACGACTTCTTCCGGACCCCGGCGACCGTCGTCCAGGCCGCCACGGGCGTCCGGCTGCGGCTCCCCTTCGAGTACTTCGGCGCTCTGAGGTTCAGGCAGCGGCTCGACCTCGGCTGGAAGGTGACCATGCGCTTCACGCAGCAAGGCTCCTGGACCAGCCGGGAGGCCTTTGGCGAGAAGACGCAGGTGGACCTGGACCGGCCGGTCGCCGCGCACACGCAGGTGCGCTGGAACAACGCCGGCTTCGTCACGGAGAAGAGCAGGGGGTACGAGTGGGCCACCGAGCTAGGCCTCGCCCACCAGCTCGAGCCGCTCAGGACGGCCACGTACCTGGCCTTCGCTCTCGCGGGCTATCGGCCACCGCACGAGAAGGCCGAGGTGCAGCTCTACCGGCTCTTCACACGCGTCCGCCGCGACGCCTGGCGCCGATGGCTCTTCGTGGAGCTGGAGCCGGAGATCGGGTGGCCCACCACGCCGCCGCTTGGGCGGCACAGGGTCCTTGCCGTCACGCTGCGCCTCGACGTCATCCTCGACGGCCGGAGCCCGCAGGGGAATGCCGCCTCCGCCAGGCCGGCGCCTCGCGCATCCCTCAACCCAGCGCCAGGCTCACCAGCTCCTCCTCGGTGAGGCCGCGCCGCAGGCGCGTGGAGAGGCTGCGCACGCGCTCCAGCAGCCCCTGCGCGGCGGCCTCGTCGATCGGGTGGCCGTTCATGGCGAGCAGGTGGCGGACCGCCGCCCGTCCCGAGTGCTTCCCCACCGTGACCCGGCGGTGGGCGCCGACCGTCTCCGGGGCGAAGGGTTCGTAGAGCGTCGGATCCTCCAGCACCCCGTCCACGTGGATCCCCGCCTCGTGCGCGAAGGCGTTGGCTCCGACCACCGCCTTCCAGGGCGGGACCGGCGTGCGGGACGCCTTGGCCACGAGCGCCGAGAGCCCGGTGAGCCGCGTCGGGTCCAGGCCGGTGTCTACGCCTAGAAGGAGCCTCAGGCCGACGACCACCTCCTCCAGCGCCGCGTTCCCCGCCCGCTCGCCGAGCCCGTTCACCGTGACGTTGACGCTGCGGGCGCCGGCCCGGACGCCGGCGAGGGCGTTGGCGGTCGCGAGGCCGAGGTCGTCGTGGGTGTGCATCTCCACCGGGATGTCCACGCTGGCCACGAGCGCGCTCACCCGCTCCCACGTCGTGAACGGGTCGAGGATGCCGACGGTGTCGCAGAAGCGGAACCGCTTCGCCCCCCACTCCTGGGCCCGCGAGGCGAGCTCGATGAGGAACCCCGGGTCCGCCCGGGAGCCGTCCTCTCCGCCGACGGCGACCCAGAGCCCACGGTCGGCGGCCCACGCGACGGTGTCGCAGAGACGCCCCATCGCCTCCTCCGGGCTGCCGAGCTTGGCCCGGATCTGCGCCTCCGACGCGGGGATGGAGATCTCGACGCGCTCGAGGCCGCAGCCCTGCGCCGCCTTCACGTCGTCGCGGACCGCCCGGCACCAGCCGATCAGGTCGGCGCGGAGCCCGAGGCCGGCGATCCGCCGGATCTGCCGGGCCTCGTCCCCGCCCATCGCGGGGATCCCCACCTCGATCTCGTCCACCCCTGCAGCGTCCAGGGCCCGGGCGATGGCGATCTTCTCCTTCTCGCCGAACGCGACCCCGGACGCCTGCTCGCCGTCCCGCAGGGTCGTGTCGGCGATCCGGACCAGCCGAGCGGTGCTTGGAGTGCGCATGGCTCACCTCAGGCGACGCGAACCTTCGTAGGGGCGGCGACCCGCTCGGAGAGGCGCGCGAGCCAGCCGCACAGCGCCGCCTCTATCGGCTGGAACGCAAAGTCCGTGATCGGCTCGATGCCGGCCGCGGCCAGTTGGCCGCGTGGACAGTGGCCCACCTTCGCCACCAACACGCCGCTGCAGTCGGAGAGGGCGCGCAGCACGTCAGCCAGCACGTCCTCCTCGCCGTCGTTGCCGACGCAGTACTGCTCCACCTTCCGGTGCCCGACGAGGTGAGGCCCCGCGCGGTCGACGTCGTAGACGAGGAACTCGCGGGCGTGGCCGAAGTGCTGGTTGACGAGCCCGTCGCCCTTCGTCGCCACCGCCACCCTGCGGGAGAGCGTCGGCGGGACCGACGCGACGAGGCGCAGCGCCTCGCGCCGGACCTCCTCGAGCCGCAGCCGCGTGCGCTCGAC
>JBAVTL010000331.1:0-6265 GCA_049696175.1 Anaeromyxobacteraceae bacterium | reverse complement strand
CTCCAGCGCCGCGCGCACGGAGCGCCCCTCGCCCTCCACCGGCAGGGCCACGGCCGGCTTCGGCCTGGCGGCGGCGAGCGCCGCGGTGACCTCGCCCTCGAACTCGCGCGACCAGACCAGCGCAGCGCACCCAGAGTCCTCGATGACGTACTTGTAGTCGTCCGCCCTCAGGATCGTGTTGAGCGGGACCGGGATGATGCCGGCCTTGATCGCGCCCCAGAACAGGTAGAAGAACTCGGCGCAGTCCTTGACCACCATGAGGAGGCGGTCGCCGCGCCGGACCCCGAGCCCCAGGAGCGCGTTGCCACACCGGTTCACGCGCTCGGCCAGCTCCGCGTAGGTGACGTCCCCGGCGGCGCTTCGGATGGCGACCCTGGCGCCGCGCCCCTCCGCGACGTGCCGGTCGATGAAGGGGGTGGCCACGTTGAAGCCCGGCGCGAAGGTGATGAGCGCTGGGGACTGGCTGCGATCCACGGTGACGGGCTGCTGGGCCATCCGCCCTCCTCACCCGGCGGGCGTCCCCTGGGAACGGCCGGACCGGGACCTCGGGGTTTCACTGAGCCGCAACTCGGGTATCCGGTACCGCTATACCAGAACAGATTGTCGCAGGTCTACTCCCCTTCCGCGTCCCGGTGGTGACCGCGCGCGGGGTGGCGCCCAAGGCCTTGCGACAATGAGGGGTTGGTGGAGTCCGGCCGGGTCAGCTGCGCGATCGGGTCGGCTCGGTGCGGGGCCGCTGCGATCGCGCCGTCGCCTCGTCAGTCGCGCCGCGGGGCTCCTCCATCAGCTTCACCGCGGTGGCGAGCGAGATCGACGCGAGCGTCGCCTTCGCGATGTCGTCGATCTCGTCCAGCACGCGACGGAGCACGCGCCCCTCGGGCGACGCGGCGCCCGGCTCCTCGTCGGAGCGCTCGTTCGGCCCGACGTCCTCGAAGAGCTGGATGACGTCGAGCAGGGTCAGCCGCTTGGCGTTGGCGCGGAAGCGGTAGCCTCCGCCGGCGCCGCGGAGCGCCTCGACGATCCCGGCGCGCCCGAGCGTGCGGAGCACCTTCGCCAGGTGGTTCACCGAGATCCCGAACCGCTCGGCGATCTCCGCCGCCGCGAACTGCTTCTCCGGGTCGGCGGCGAGCTGGAGCACCGCGTACAGCGCGAGCCGCGTCGCGATCTGGAGCCTCATGGCTCGAGCGCCTTCTCGAGCTGGATGAAGGGGCCGCCCATCATCCCCTGGCTGCGGAAGAAGGACATGAGGACGTGGGCGTCCTTGGCGAGCATGGTGCGCACCTGGTGGACGCCGGCGCTCCGGAAGCGCGCGCAGATCTCCTCGAAGAGCATCGTCCCGAGGCCGCCCAGCCGCGCCGTCTCGCTGACGCCGAGCGCGAAGACCCAGCCGCTCGGCGGGGAGCCGAACTCCCACGCCCGGACCTCACCGACGATGAACCCGACGAGCGTGGTGTCCCGCTCGGCGACGAGGAAGAAGCGATCCGGCTGGCGCCCCGCGTACCACTCGAAGCGGTCCTTCCAGTAGGCGGGCTTCGAGATCCCCGTGGCCTGGGCGTCGACCGCGGTGATCGAGCGGAGGTCGTCCGCCTTCGCCGCGCGGACGCGCACGGCGCCGGACGCCGGGCTGGCCCTCTCGGCTCTCTGGTGCTTCATTGCCGGAATGTAGCGCGCCGCCCGCCCCCGTGACAAACGCGCCTAGCGCGCCGCCTTGCGCAGCGTCTCCCAGGTGTAGAGGCCGGTGTCGTGGCCGTCCGACCAGGTGATCTGGATGGCGTAGTTGCCGACCGGATCGATCCGGAGCGGACGGATGTCGTCGGGGATCGTCGCGGGGTCGAGCACCTTCCGCCCCGTCCACTCCTCCACGCATCCGGCGCACGGGCAGTGATCGCGCACCTGCTTGAACGGCACCGTCACCTCCGGCTCGCCCGGCCAGACGATCCGGAGCTTGCCGTCGGCGGTGAGCGCGATCTCCTCCGGCGGCGCGGAGTGGGAGCGGGAGAGGTCGACGCGATCGAGGAGACCCATGGCGGCCTGTACATTGCGCGCGGTGGGCGCCGCGTCAAGTCGATCGCGCCAGCGCCGCGACCAGGTCGGCGCGGTCTTCCAGGGGGCTCCGGCAGGGCGGGCCGTCCGCCACCAGCAGCTCCGACGCCCCGAGCTCGGCGGCGAGGCGCAGGAAGGTCGCGGAGCGGGTCCCGTAGACCGGATCCATGTGGATGCAGGTGGACGTCCGCGCGCCCGGGTCGGAGGCGTGGAGCGACATCACCTCGCGCAGGTGCGGGATGGAGGGCTCCACCGGCCAGCGGCTCCGGACGAGCTCGCCGCGCGGCTCGTCTCCGTGAGCCGCGCTCTCGGTCACGACGTGGAGCCCCGGCCCCAGCGGCTCGATGGCGGCCCGCTCCCCGTCGCACCACCAGAGGAAGGCCTCGCTCGCGTCTGCGACCACGAGGTGAAAGGGGTTGAAGCCCGCGGGATCGAGCGCGGAGATCGCCCGGCGCGACTCGGCCACGGTCGGGTGGGCGAGCGCGAGCCCCACGATCTCACCGCGCGAGCGGCGGCTCGAGTCGGGGTACCAGTCGACCGGCGCGTGGTAGTTGGTCAGGCCGGCGAAGATCCCCCGCGACGAGAGGCCGATCCAGGTGCCGCCGGCGAGCAGGTCGCGGGGCGCCGCGAAGCGGATGCCGTTGGCCCCGTCGCGCAGCCCCCAGCCCTCCGCCGTCCGGTGGAGCCGCTCGTCACGGTTCGCGGCCACCACCAGCGGCCAGCGGCGGTCGGCCTGGAACGCCACGGCGAGCGTGCACATACCCATTCCTTAGCACGCTGGGAGGCTCGACGCCGGCAGGGGGCGCGAAGGCGGGGCCCGCCATTTGCCGACAGCCCCTCTCCCTCAGTGAGGGAGAGGGACAGGGTGAGGGAGACTCGACGAGGCTGCCCCCTCACCCCACCCTCTCCCCCGGTGGGGGAGAGGGGGAAGTGATTCCTGGCCGCGGCTACTTCGCCGCTCGCCGGGCACCCTTCACGCGCTCGAGGAGCGCCTGGCGGGTGAGCTCCAGCGACCGGGGGAGCGTCGGGCCGAGCTTGTCGTACCACTCCTTCTGCGACTCGAGCTCCTGCTCCCACTCGGCGAGATCGACCCGCATCGCGGTCTTGAGGTCGTCGAGCTTGATGTCGAGGCCGGCGAGGTTGATGTCCTCCTGGCGCGGCACCCAGCCGACGAGCGACTCACGGGCCGGGACGCGGCCGTGGGCGCGGTCGAGGACCCACTTCAGGACCCGCATGTTGTCGCCGTAGCCCGGCCAGAGGAACTTGCCCTCGGCGCTCTTCCGGAACCAGTTGACCATGAAGATCTTGGGCGGGTTCGGGATGGCCGACTGCATGTCGAGCCAGTGCTGCAGGTAGCTCCCGGCGTCGTAGCCGATGAACGGGAGCATCGCCATCGGGTCGCGGCGGACGACACCTACCGCGCCGGTGGCGGCCGCGGTCGTCTCGGAGCCGAGGGTCGAGGCCAGCTGGACGCCGTGCAGCCAGTTGAAGGACTGGAGCACGAGCGGCGTGGTGGTCGAGCGGCGGCCGCCGAAGATGAGGGCGGAGATGGGAACGCCCTGCGGGTCGTCGTAGAAGCGCGAGAGCGCCGGGTTGTTGATCATCGGCGCGGTGAAGCGGCTGTTCGGGTGGGCCGCCTTCTCGGTCGAGCCCCGCAGCCAGCTCGCGCCCTTCCAGTCGATCGCCTCGGCGGGCGCCGGATCGTCGTGCCCCTCCCACCAGACGTCGCCGTTGGCGGTCCGGGCCACGTTGGTGAAGAGGGTGTTCTTCTCCATCGAGTGCATCGCGTTCGGGTTGGTCTTCCGGCTCGTGCCGGGGACCACGCCGAAGTAGCCGGACTCGGGGTTGACGGCCCAGAGCCGCCCACCCTCGCCGACGCGCATCCAGGCGATGTCGTCGCCGATCGTCCGGACCTTCCAGCCCTCGAAGGACGCGGGCGGGATCATCATCGCGAAGTTGGTCTTGCCGCAGGCGCTCGGGAAGGCGGCCGCCACGTAGCTCACCTCGCCCTCGGGGCTCTGCGCCTCGAGGATGAGCATGTGCTCGGCGAGCCAGCCCTCGTTCTGCGCCTGGTAGCTGGCGATGCGGAGGGCGAGGCACTTCTTGCCGAGGAGCGCGTTGCCGCCGTAGCCCGAGCCGATCGACCAGATCGTGTTGTCCTGGGGGAAGTGGCAGATGAAGCGGCGGTCGGGGTTGCAGTCGGCGACCGCGTGGAGGCCGCGGTTGAAGTCGTTGGAGTCGCCGAGCCGGTCGAGGGCGACCTTCCCCATCCGCGCCATGATCCCCATGTTGAGGACCACGTAGATGGAGTCGGTGATCTCGAAGCCCACCTTGGCGAAGGGAGACGTCGCGGGCCCCATGACGTAGGGCACCACGTACATCGTCCGGCCCTTCATGGCGCCGTCGTAGAGGGCCCCGAGCTTCCGGTAGGCCTCCTTCGGCTCCATCCAGTTGTTGGTGGGGCCTGCCTGCTCCTTCGTCGGCGTGCAGATGAAGGTCAGGTGCTCGACGCGCGCGACGTCGTTCTGGTTGGAGTGGTGGTAGTAGCAGCCCGGCCACTTCTTCTGATCCAGCGGGATCAGCACCTTCTCGGCGACGGCTCGCTCGGTCAGGCTCTTGCGCTCGGCCTCGCTTCCGTCACACCAGAAGACGTTGTCCGGCTTGCAGAGCTTCGCCATCTCCTCGACCCAGGCGATGACGTGAGGGTTCTTCGTAGGACGCTCGATGGACATCCGCGTGTTCCCTTTGGTTGTCGGGCGGGAATACCGTCCGGAGTGGAGTCACGGAGGCGATGTAGGGGCTGCTAGGCGCGCGCAACCTAGCACAACGCCCCCCTGAATCGATACCGAAACCGCCCCGTCACGCGGCAGCGTGGTCGAAGATTCGGCAGCCGCCAAGCACGCCTACTTCTTCAGCCTTTCCCGCAGCAGATCACCGAGAGTCCCGAAGCCCCCGCGTCCCTGTCCCCTGGTCGCAGTGCTCTTCTGCATCCAGTCGCGCGCCTCCGCCCGCTCGGCCGCCGCCTCGGCGCCGGTGCGCGAGAGGCGGATGCGCCTCCGCTCGTCGATCGCCTCGATCAAGGCGCTGAACGCGTCGCCCGGCTTGAACGCCTTGCGGAGATCGGAGCCTCGCGGCGTGCCGGTCTCGCTCGCCGGGACGAGCCCGCGCCCGCCGGCGAAGCGGACGAAGACCCCGAAGGACTCGATCTTGTCCACCGTCACCTCGACCACGTCGCCGGCCTTCGGCGGGGGAGGCGGCGCGACGGTCGTCCGGGCCGGCCCCGTGGAGGCCACCGGCTCCGGGCGCGGGGTGAGGGCCCGGACAGAGAGGCCGATCCGCTCCCCCTTCTTCTCGTCCTGGTCGATCCGGAGGACCTGGACCTGGACGGTGTCCCCGGACTTGAGCAGGTCCTGGGGCTTCGACACGCGGTCCCACGCCAGCTCGGAGACGTGGACGAGCCCCTCGATGCCGCCGAGGTCCACGAAGGCGCCGTAGTCCTGCACGCTCGTCACGGTCCCCTCGAAGACGGCGCCGGGCGCGAGCTTCTCCCGGGTCTCCTTCGCCTTCGCGGCCCGCTCCTCCTCGAGGAGCGCGCGGCGCGACAGGACCACGTCACGCTCGTCCGCCTTCTGCACCCGGAAGAGGAGCTTCTGGCCGATGAGCGCCGTCGCGTCGCCCACGAACCGGACGTCGATCTGGCTCATCGGGCAGAAGGCGCGGACGGCGTGCACCTCGACCTCGAGCCCGCCCTTGTTGACCGCCTTCACGATCCCCTCGACGGGGAGGCCGGTGTGCGCCGCCTCGATGACCGCCTCGCGGCCGTGATCGCGGTGCTGCGCCTTCCCGCGGGAGACGACCACGCCGCGCTCGCCCCCCTTCACGACGACGGCGTCGATGATGTCGCCCTCGCGGAACGGGACGTTCCCCTCCTCGTCCTTCAGCTCGACCGTCTCGATCATGCCGTCGGCGAAGCCGCTGCCGAGCTCGAGGAAGACGACGTCGGTGCCGAGCTGGATGATCTTCCCGGCCACCTTCTCGCCGGGCTTGAAGTAGCGCTTCTTCGCGGGCGCCGCCTGGCTGGTGGCGAACATGTCGGCGAAGGAGCCCTCGTCCGGAGCCTCGACCTCTGGCATCGGCGGGAGGTCCACTGGGGCCGGCGGCGGTGGCGCGCCGGCGCTCCGCTCGCGATCCTCGCGCGGCGGGCGATCGCGCCGCCCCTGGC
>JBAVTL010000330.1:0-8175 GCA_049696175.1 Anaeromyxobacteraceae bacterium | reverse complement strand
CATGACTGCTCCCCGACAGGTTCTCGCGGGCACCACCTACCTCGTCACACGCAGGTGCTCGGAACGACGTTTCTTCCTGCGACCGTCGGCGATCGTGAACGCCATCGTCCTGTACCTCCTCGCCGTGGCGGCGAGACGGTACGGCATTCTGATCCACGCGTACTGCGTCCTCTCCAATCACCTCCACCTGGTCGTGACCGACACCCATGCCAGGCTCCCGGAATTCCACCGATACTTCGGTGGCCTCGTCGCGAGGGCCATCAACTGCGTCCTTGGCCGCTGGGAGTCCTTCTGGGACCCCGGCAGCTACAGCGCGGTCCGGCTCGAGACCACCGACGCCATCCTCGAGAAGATGGTCTACGTCCTCGCGAATCCCGTCGCGGCAGGGCTCGTTCGGCATGGTCGCGACTGGCCGGGGCTCTGGTCCGATCCGAGCCGGATCGGCGGTGACGCAATCGTGGCCGACAAGCCTGGGGTCTTCTTCCGCAAGAAGGGGCCGATGTCCGCGTCGGCCAGCCTCCGACTCACGCGCCCTCCCGGTTTCGCGAGCGATGAAGCCTTCCTCCTGCTTCTTCGCGAACGTCTCGAAGCGGCGGAGGACGCAGCTGCAGGCGAGCTGGAGAAGAAGGGCCGCAGGTTTCTGGGTGCCATCGGGATCGCGGCGCAGAACCCCACGTCGCGCCCCGCCCCCGGGGAGCCCCGCCGCGTGCTCAGCCCGCGCGTCGCCTGCAGGGCCAAGTGGAAGCGGATCGAGGCGCTCCAGCGGCTCGCCGAGTTCACCCGTGCCTACCGCGAGGCGCTCGCCTCCTGGCGCGCCGGGCTGCGCAACGTCGTCTTCCCCGCAGGCACCTGGCTCATGCGCGTCCAGCACGCGGTGCCGTGCGCCGCCTGCGGATAGCCGAACTCGACGACCGTGACGTCCCATCGGCGCTCCTGCTGAGCCGCCGAAGGCCCACCCCTGTCCGAAGGTCGCCGCGACTCACCTCGGCGGGCAGTTGAAGACGCCTTCAATGTCGCTTCGACCCCTGGCGTTGCGGCAGCGGCCCGGTCCTGTGTCTCGCTGAACCGACGCCGCCGCACCGGAGCGCCCGGTTACCTTCTCTCGACCCCTGTTTCTCTGGGTCGGGGCTCCCCCTGTTTCTCTGGGTCGGGGCTCCGACCCCTGTTTCTCTGGGTCGGGGCTCCCTGGGGCTCCCTTGTTTCTCTGGGTCGGGGCTCCCAGCGCTTTCGCGGGGGCGAGGGAGAAGCTTCCGTGGACCGGCAAGCGCCACGTATCCCCGGCGACACGGACCCGGTTTTCTGTAAGATGCGGCCCCACTTTCCCGCCACCGGCGCGGAGCTTCGCTCGCCTAGATGAACGCTATCTCGAGACTCGCCCTCCTCCTCGTCCTCTTAGCACCCGGTCGGGGCGTGGCAGCGACCCCCTCTGCGAGGCCGGCCGCGGGCCCCAAGGCGAGCTTCAGCGTCACGCTTGGCGCGTCGGTCCCCGATCCGGCCTGCTGGGGTTGCCACGAGAAAGGGATCGCCCCGCAGCTGGCGCGAGCCTTCGTCCACCTCCCCTTCCGCGGCGCGAGCGACTGCGGCGCCTGCCACCGGCCGCACGGCAAGGACGAGAAGCCCCAGCTGCTCGCGACGCAGCCGGAGCTCTGCCTCCGCTGCCACGGCGACGCGCGCTTCCGCAGGAAGTTCGTCCACTCGATCATCGAGGGGGACGGCTGCACCGCCTGCCACCAGCCGCACTCGTCGGACAACGCCAAGCTGCTGAAGGAACCGCTCGAGTCGCTGTGCGAGGGCTGCCACACGGGGCTCCAGGACAAGCACGGCGGCCTCAAGATCGAGTCGAACAAGTGCACGCTGTGTCATGACCCGCACTCGAGCACCAAGGCGAAGCTGATCCGGCCAGTCGCCCACGAGGTGATGCCGGACTGCTCCACCTGTCACGCGCCCACCCGGCAGGCGCCGTACGCCCTGAGCGACAAGACCCAGGGGCTCTGCCTCCAGTGCCACGACGGGGTCGACAAGGAGCTCAAGCGCAAGGCGGTCCACTGGATCGTCAAGGACAACATCTGCTGGGGGTGCCACTCCCCGCACGCGTCCGACCGGGACAGCCTCCTCCTGGCGGATCGCCCCGCCCTCTGCCTCGACTGCCACTACTCGATCGCGCAGAAGATCCTCACCGCCAAGGTGCCGCACCCACCCGTCAAGAAGGGGCGCTGCGCCGACTGCCACCTCCACCACGCCTCCGACCAGCCGCAGCTCCTCACCCAGCCGCAGGGGCAGCTCTGCCTCGGCTGCCACAAGGCGGCGCAGAAGTGGGTCACCAGCCGATCTGCGCACGAGCCCGTCCGCTCCGGTGACTGCACCTCGTGCCACGACGCCCACGGCGGCGGGCCGAAGCTCCTCCTCAAGACGGGCCCCGCGCTCTGCGCCGACTGCCACGACGTCCAGGCCGAGGAGGAGAAGAAGGGGAAGGACGGCCACCCACCGGTCGCGAAGGGCGAGTGCGCCACCTGCCACGTGCCGCACGGGTCCGAGTTCGACGCGCTCCTCCCGGTCAAGCCCGAGCGGCTCTGCGCGCGCTGCCACGAGGGGATGTACGAGAAGCGCGCGGGGGCGAAGCTCCACAACCCGTTCGCCGCGGGCGACTGCGTCGCCTGTCACGGCGCCCATGGTGACCAGCCTCACCTCGTGAAGAAGGGCGATCCCTGCGGCAAGTGCCACGGCGCCGCCGAGCGCGAGTGGGCGCGCGGCAGATCGCGCCACGCCCCGGTCGCGGCCGGGAGGTGCGCCGAGTGCCACGAGCCCCACGGGAACGCCAACAAGCACCTCACCCGCAAGGCGGGCGGCGAGCTCTGCCTCGGCTGCCACGCGGAGATCGCGAAGAAGCTCGCGGCGAAGGGGGCCGTGCTCCACTCGCCCGCCGAGAGCGGCGACTGCCTGGACTGCCATGACGCCCACGCCTCGCGGCAGGCCAGGCTGGTCTCCAAGCCGGGCCAGTCCCTCTGCGCGGACTGTCACGACCTCGGCGAGGTGAACTTCGCCCGGATCCACTCGACCCAGGCGGTCCGGACCGGCCCCTGCACAAGCTGCCACGATCCTCACGCCGCCGCGCGGAAGAAGCTCTTCGTGATCGAAGGGGACGCCCTCTGCGACCGCTGCCACGAGAGGACGCTGCCCCAGTGGAGGCGGCTGCACGCGGCCGCCGGGGGGCTCGACTCGCCCTGCAGCGAGTGCCACGAGGGCGAGCACCGGCGAAGGTAGCGGGCAGGCGCGGCGCCCGCCCGGACCCGCGACCGCGCCGCCGCCTACTTGAGGAGCTTCAGGAACGTCAGCGTGTCGCGGATGATCCCGATGACCACCCAGACGAAGCCGGCGCCGAAGAGGAAGACGCCGAAGACCAGCACGCTCAGGTACTCGGGCGGGAGCTCGAAGTAGAGCACGAGCGGCGACACGAGGTAGCCGACGAAGAACAGGCCGATGATCCAGGTGAGGAGGCCCCACTTGGCGCCGACCTCACCGCCGACGATCGCCCGCCGGAGCCGTACGGCGAGGAGGACGTTGGCCGCCATCACCACGATGGCGAGCGCTGCCAGGACGTATGCCACGAAGTGCATTGGGGCTCCCCTTCGGTCTCTCGAGAGTTCCTAGGGCTCGAGGATCGCGCGCATGCGGCGCCCGATCTCCTCGGCCTTCTTCTTGTCGATGAAGAGCCGCGTCAGCTTCTCGACGTCGGTCGTGGCGCGCAGCAGCTCCTTCGGCGTCTGCCCAGCGGCGGCAAGGATCTCGAGCGCCTGCGCCGCGTGAGCTCCGAGCTCGGCGGTGGCGATGGCGCGCAGCCTGTCGAGGACGGTCGGCGCGGAGGCGGGCAGCGGGAGCTCGCCGGTGTGACCGGTCGCCCCCGGACTCCGCAGCCGCCTGACGACCTGCGTGAGCGACATCGAGAGCAGCTGCGAGTTGACCCGCTGGGTACAGAGCACCAGCAGCCAGGAGCCGGAGAGCGATCGCACGACGACCTGCCCGTCCGCGTACTGCAGCTCGAGCGCCCCCTTGTCGCCGTCCAACCACTCGTTGAAGTAGGCGTCGGCCACCAGCCCTCCCGCCAGCTGCTTGAGGCCGCTGCCGTCGAAGACGGGTGGAAAGGCGGAGGCGACGAGGCCGCCCGACGCGTCGAACACCATGGATCCGACGACCCCGGGTGACGCGGCGAGCTGCTCCAGCGCCGCCTGCTGCGTGGGGAGGAACTCCATGGCTATCTCCCCGCCGGCCGGGCCAGGAGCGCCCGGAGCTGCGCCGCGACCTGGTCCGCCGCCACGTCGGGCGCCACCGAGACGCAGAGGTAGGAGCCGTTGCCGTGGACCAGGACGAACGAACCGGCCTCGGACTGAAGCGTCCCCACGGTGAAGTCGCGGAGTCCGAACGCCGAGGCGACGGCAGCGGCGTGCGTCATGGCGAGGTACAGCCCCTTGGCCGCCAGCTGCTCCGCCTCGGGGCTGCTGTCGCCAGAAGGCCTGCCGTCGGGACCGAAACGCACGAGCCTTGTCACGCCCTGGACGGCGCGGATCCTGTCTAGGACGTTCATCTTGGCGGGCTCGCGGGCAGGGGCGGCGGACGGGGTCGAGGGCGCGTCGCGCAGCTTCTCGTCGAGCAGGCGGTGCGCGTCGAGCAGGAGGTGGCTCAGCCGCTTCTGGATCGTACGATTGAGCGTGGTGGTGTTGGGGAACGCCTCGAAGGAGCCCTCCGGCCACCCGATGATCACCCCCACGGCCGGCTCGCCGACCTGCCCATCGGCCTCAGCGTGCACGATCTCGCCGTCGACGAAGTAGAGCTGCCCGGTCCGCCCGTCCTGCGTGACGGTGACCAGTCCCGAGAAGCGGTTCATCGACCAGACCTGGAGCAGGTCCACCAATGGGACGCTTCCGAGCGCGCCGTTGAAGCCGCTCTTCGCGGGAGTTGAAGACTCCTGTGCCATATCGCCCTCGCCTACTTCCGTACGCTTGCGGACTTTGGATCGCAACGGTCCTCTGAATATCTCGACCCGTGATCGCGGGACCGCGTGTGGCCGCACGGGGGCGCAGGTAGCATGCGCACCGACAGTCGCTGCGTCAGGAAGGGGTGGTAAGACGGCCCCGTGCGCCTCTCGACGCTCGCCCCAGCCAAGGTCAACCTCGTCCTCCGCGTCGGACCGCTCCGGGCCGACGGCTTCCACGACGTCGACAGCCTGATGGTGCCGCTCGACCTCGGGGACGAGGTCGAGGTGAGGGTCGCCGCGCGGGCGGGGACCGTCACCTGCCGCGTCCCGCGCCACCCCGGGCTCGACGGCGCCGGAAACCTGGCGGCGCGTGCGGCCGAGGCGTTCCGCCACCGCTTCGGCGTCGACCGGGCCGTCGCGATACGGATCACGAAGCGGACTCCCGTCACCGCCGGGCTTGGGGGCGGCAGCTCCGACGCCGCCGCCGTGATCCGGTGCCTCGCGCGCGCCTTCGGGATCCGGGACGCCGCGGCGCTGGAGGCGGTCGCGCTCGAGATCGGCTCGGACGTCCCGTTCTTCCTCGGCCCGGGGCCGGCGTGGGCGGCCGGCCGCGGCGAGCGGCTGAAGCCCTCGAAGGTGCCCACGCTCGATCTCGTCCTCGTCTATCCCACCGACCCGGCGCTCGCGATCCGGGCCGGCGACGCCTACCGCTGGCTCGACGAGTCGCGCCCGGATCCGGGCCGCGTCAGCATGCCGAGGCGGGCTCGCAGCTTCGCGCCGAGCGGCGCGACCAATGACCTCGAGGGGCCGTGCATGGCCCGCTTCGAGCCGCTCTCGACCCTCCGGGGGCGTCTCGTGAGCCACGGGGCGAGCGCAGCTATGATGTCGGGCAGCGGTCCGACGGTCTTCGGCGTCTTCGCGAGCAGGCGTGCGGCGGTGCGGGCCGCCGCGGCGCTGCGGAGGGAGGGGAAGCGCGAGACCAGGGTCTTCGCAGTGCGGACGACGCAACGGCATCCGAGGGTCGTGTCATGGAGATCACCGAGGTCCGCGTCTTCCCCGTCCACGAGGAGAAGCTGAAGGCCTATGTCTCGATCACGCTCGACGGCTGCTTCGTCGTCCGCGATCTCAAGGTGATCCAGGGGAACACCAGCCTCTTCGTCGCGATGCCGGCCAAGCGGCGCCGCGACGGCACCTTCAGGGACGTCGCCCACCCGCTCAACCAGGAGACGCGCGACCGGATGGAGCGCGCCATCCTCGCGGAGTACGAGCGCGAAATCCGAAAGGGCGGCGCGCCCCTGGCTGCCGCGCCCGCGCCCTCCGGCGACTGACCCGCCCCCGTTCGAAGTGTGGCATCGACGCCGCCGGGCGCCTCTGCTATGAGGCGGCTCGCATGACCTACGCGAACGGCGGCCGGGGCGACTACCGCATCTTCACTGGCAACTCGAACCGGTCGCTCGCAGAGGCGATCAGCAAGGAGCTCGGCCGCCCTCTCTCGAAGGCGATGGTCAGCCGCTTCAGCGACGGCGAGATCCAGGTCGAGATCGGCGAGAACGTCCGTGGGCTCGACGCCTTCATCGTCCAGTCCACCTGCTCGGACGCCAACCTCAACCTGATGGAGCTGCTGATCATGATCGACGCGCTGAAGCGCGCGTCGGCGGGCTCCATCGTCGCGGTCATGCCCTACTACGGCTACGCGCGGCAGGACCGGAAGGTCGCCTCGCGCTCCCCGATCAGCGCCAAGCTCGTCGCCGACCTGCTCGAGGCCGCGGGCGCCACCCGCGTCGTCTCGATGGACATGCACGCCGGGCAGATCCAGGGGTTCTTCAACATCCCGTTCGACCACCTCTACGGCGCGCCGGTGCTGCTCGGCGACATGAAGGCCCGCTTCGGCGAGTCGCCGGAGGACGTCGTGATCGTCTCGCCGGACGCCGGCGGCGTGGAGCGCGCGCGCGCCTACTCGAAGAAGTGGCCCGGGACGTCCCTGTGCATCGTCGACAAGCGGAGGCTCAAGGCCAACGTCGCCGAGGTGATGAACGTCATCGGCGACGTCCACGGCAAGACGGCGATCCTGCTCGACGACATGGTCGACACGGCCGGCACGCTGACGCAGGCGGCCAACGCGATCATGGACAAGGGGGCGAAGCGGGTCTTCGCCTACGCGACGCACGCGGTCCTCTCCGGCCCCGCGGTCGACCGGCTCCTGAAGAGCCCGATCGAGGAGGTGGTGGTGAGCGACACCATCCCGCTCGGCACGGTGGCCGCTGGCTGCCGCAAGATCCGGTCCCTCTCCGTGGCGCCGCTCCTCGCGGAGGCCATCCGGAGGATCCACCAGGCCGACTCGCTCTCCAGCCTCTTCGTCTGATCTCCTGATCGCCGCCTCAGCTGGGGCCCCTCCCGAGGGCGGGCCCCTTGACCAGACCGGTCATTTCGAATAAACACCCGCGTTCTCACTGGTTCCGCTCGGTTGCGGAACCTCCACACCACCCAGGGCCGGCGAACCTTCAAAAGGACCGGCCCCCCGTCGCCAAGCGAGCGCGCTCGCAGCGCGGCGAGCCCATTGGGAGGAACCTATGTCTCAGAGTGTACTGACCGCCGAGCGTCGCGACAGCAAGGGCAAGGGCCCGGCCCGCCGTCTTCGTCAGACGGGGCTCATCCCCGCCGTCGTCTATGGCCTCGACACGAAGCCGACCGCGCTCGCCGTCAACCCGAAGCTGCTCATGGCGGCCATCGACACGCCGCACAAGTTCAACACCCTGCTCAACCTGAAGGTCGAGGGAGGGGACAAGTTCGTCCTCTTCAAGGACTACCAGGTCGACCCGGTGAACCGGCAGCTGCTCCACGCCGACTTCCTCGAGGTCAAGCTCGACCAGCCGGTCAAGGTCGAGGTCCCGGTCAAGATCACCGGCCTCTCGATCGGCGTGACCGAGGGCGGCATCCTCTCGATCCCCGCCCACGAGATCGTGGTCGAGGCGCTCCCGGAGAAGATCCCGCTCACGATCGACGTGGACGTGACCCCCCTCAAGGTCGGCCAGTCGATCCACATCTCCGAGCTGACGGCCCCCGAGGGCTGCAAGTTCAAGTTCGCGACCAACTACGTCGTCGCGTTCGTCGCCATCCCCGAGAAGGAAGAGGTCGTGACTCCGGTCGCTGCGGTGGTCGGCGCCGAGGGCGCGGCTGCGGCTCCGGCCGCGGGCGCGGCTGCGGGC
>JBAVTL010000329.1:0-10564 GCA_049696175.1 Anaeromyxobacteraceae bacterium | reverse complement strand
CCCGTCCTTCGAGGAGGCGCTGGAGCGGACCAGCGCCCCGGCGCCTCCTCCCTCCGGGCAGCGCTTCACGGCTCCGGCGGTCCCGGAGCTCCGCGAGGCGGCGCGCGCGGTCCCGCCCGCCATCTGGTCGGGACGGCTCGCCGGTGGGGAGGCCGTCGAGCTCTCCTTCGGGCGGGAGCTCTCGATCGAGCTGCGCCAGGTGGCGGGAGGGGTGGAGCTCGCGGTCCGGACGAGTCCCGCGCTCACGCGCGCCGCGCGGGTGGACCTGCCCGCCTTCCTGGACACGCTGCGCGGGCGAGGGGTGGTGGTGGTCCGCGCCGAGGTGCGCGGGCGCTCACACGGCGCGCCCTCCAGACGCCTCGGTCGTTGACGCCCGTGCGCCCCTCCGCTAGAACCGGCGCTTCAGTTCGGCACCGTCGCCAAGTGGTAAGGCAAGGGTCTGCAAAACCCTTATTCCCCGGTTCGAATCCGGGCGGTGCCTCAATTACACGGGGCATGCTGCCCCGCCCCGCCGGCAGAGCCGGCGGGGCCCCACCCCGGCTACGCGGGGCCCTGCTCGCTCTCGCTTCGCTCGGCTCGCGTCCCGCGGGGAGGGACGCTGTCCCTCCCCAGCTTCGCTGGGGCCCCTCCCGCAGGTGCGTATCGCGCCGGTTGCCTCTCCCGGTCGGCGGAGTTACCTCCCATCCATGGACGCGGAGACTTGCCCGGCCTGCGGGGTCGATCTCGACGAGACGCCTCCCGACCACGAGAAGGGCTACCTGTACGGGATGGAGTGCTCCCGGTGCCCGCCCTCGGCGCGCCGCTCGCTCATCCTTCCCCGGCGAGAGCGGGTCGCCGAGCTCGACTGCCCGATCTGCGGCGATCGCAAGTCACCGGCCGAGACGCACCCCGACGTCCTCGTGGTCAAGGAGCTGGTCTACGAGGTCTGCGCCGCCTGCGGAGAGCGCTGCGGCGTCTTCTCCGCGCGCAGGCTGATCGACCGGTCCGAGATGACGATGTGACGGGATCTGCGGTCCCGCCCTTCCCCGCGCTCAGAGCATGCCGTGCGCCCGGTACCACTCCGCCGCGCGCGCGATCGAGACGGCCAGGGGAGTCTCCGCGACGAAGCCCAGCCGCTCGCGCGCCTTGGACGGATCGCAGGCCCAGCCGGGGGCGAGGATCTGCCTGACGAGCTTGCGGTTGAGGGGCAGCTTCTTCCCGGCGATGCGGGTGAACGCCTCGCCGAGGATGGCCGCCGAGTTGAGCGCTCGCTCGGGCACGGGGATGCGGCGCGCGCGGACGCCGAGGGCGCTCGCGATCGCCTGCTGGAGCCCGACGACGCTCGTCTGCTCCGGGGATGCGAGGAAGAAGGGCTCGCCGACTGCAGCCGGGTGGTCGGCGAGGGCGAGCATCCCCCGCGCGCAGTCGTCCACGTCGATCCAGGAGAGCGGCCGCTCCCCGCCGCCGATCGCGAGGACGACGCCGCGCGCCGCGATCTTGAAGAAGAGGAGGTTCTCGCGATCGCCGGGGCCCATGATCCGGGGTGGGCGGGCCACCGTGACCGGGAGGCGATCGCCGAACGAGAAGGCCAGCTGCTCCGCCTTCGCCTTGGAGGCGCCGTAGTACTCGGCCGGCGCGAAGGGCTCCTCCTCGCGCTTCGGCGTGGCGCTCGGCCCGGAGGCGGCGAGCGAGCCGGCCAGCACGAACCGGCGCAGCCCGGGGGCCTCCGCGACGCAGGCCTCCAGGACGATCCGCGTCGTCTCCGCGTTGCCGCTGTGGAAGGCGTCGAGTGAGATCGCGCGGCGCACGCCAGCGAGGTGGAAGACGAGGTCGCAGCCGCGGACGGCGCTCCGCATCGCCTCGGCGTCGAGCGCGTCGCCATGGACGACCTCTACGCCTGGCGCCGCGATCGGCTCCACCGGCTCGGAGCGGACGAGCGCCCTGACCTCGTCGCCGCGCGCTGTGAGCGCGCGGACGAGGGCGCGACCGAGGAAGCCTCCGGCACCGGTGACGAGAGCACGCATGCCGGGCAACGAACCACGCGGGTGCCGGCGGGTCAATGGCGCGCGGGGGGCGTCGCCGGGTCTTGCGACGCGTGGATGCTGCCGTGACTTGGGCGCTTTTTCCGGTCGCTCGCCCAGAGGTCGCCCCCTGCCGGCGCACCGCGCACCGGGGGCAAAACATGGACTCGTCCGGTCGCCCTAAGTGCCCGCCGCAAGTAGGCTTTTGGTAAGTCGGCTTCGGCTGACACGCCCGGGCCAGCGTGCTAAGAGGACGTCTCTCTTTTTCACCGTATTCCCAGCCGAAGGAGGCGCACGTGATCGAGGCGTACCTGAACCACGTCGAGGAGCGTAAGGCCCTTGGCGTCCCCGCCAAGCCGCTCGATGCCGAGCAGACGCAGGAGCTGGTGAAGCTCCTCCAGAAGCCGCCCAAGGGCAAGGAGGCGTTCCTCCTCGACCTCATCCAGAACCGCGTCTCCCCCGGCGTCGATCCCGCAGCCGAGGTGAAGGCCGCGTTCCTCGCCGAGATCGTCAAGGGCAAGGCGAAGTGCCCGATGATCGACAAGAACAAGGCGATCGAGCTGCTCGGCACCATGGGCGGCGGCTACAACGTCCCGCCGCTCGTCGCGACGCTCAAGGTGAAGGGGCTCGCCGACGCCGCCGCCAAGGCGCTGTCGCACATCACCTACGTCTACGACGCCTTCGACGACGTCGCCGCGCTCGCCAAGGCGAAGAACGCCGCCGCGAAGTCGGTGCTCGAGGCCTGGGCCAACGCCGAGTGGTTCACTTCCCGCCAGGGCGTGCCCGCGCAGATCAAGGTGAAGGTCTTCCGCGTCGACGGCGAGATCAACACCGACGACTTCTCGCCCGCCGGCGACGCCTCCACCCGCCCGGACATCCCGCTCCACGCCCAGGCGATGGGCAAGACCCGCTTCACGGGCGGCCTCAAGACGATCGCCGAGTACCGCGCCGCGGGCTTCCAGGTCGCCTTCGTCGGCGACGTGGTGGGCACCGGCTCCTCCCGCAAGTCGGCGTGCAACAGCGTCCAGTGGCACATCGGCGAGGAGATCCCCTGCGTCCCGAACAAGAAGAACGGCGGCGTGGTGATCGGCGGCGTCATCGCCCCGATCTTCTTCGCGACCTGCCAGGACTCGGGCGCGCTGCCGATCAAGGCGGACGTCTCCAAGCTCAAGATGGGTGACGTCGTCATCGTCGACACCGTCAAGGGCGAGATCCGGAGCGAGGGCGGCGAGGTGCTCAGCACCTTCAAGCTGTCGCCGGAGACGATCGCCGACGAGTTCCGCGCCGGCGGCCGCATCCCGCTCACCATCGGTCGCGCCCTCACGCTGCGCGCGCAGAAGCTGACGAAGAAGGGGCCGAAGGACCTCTTCGCCAAGGTGACCAACCCCGAGCCGAAGAAGGGCCAGGGGTACACGCAGGCGCAGAAGATGGTCGGCCAGGCCTGCGGCCTGCCGGGCGTCCTCCCGGGCGGCTACTACGAGCCGAAGATGACGACGGTCGGCTCCCAGGACACCACCGGCCCGATGACGGCCGACGAGCTGACCGAGCTCGCGTGCCTGAAGTTCCAGGCGCCGATGTTCATGCAGTCGTTCTGCCACACGGCGGCCTACCCCAAGGCGGCCGACGTGAAGATGCACAAGAACCTGCCCCGGTTCGTCCAGGCGCGCGGCGGCGTCCCGCTCCGCCCCGGCGACGGCGTGATCCACTCGTGGCTGAACCGGCTCCTCCTCCCCGACACCGTCGGGACGGGCGGCGACTCGCACACCCGCTTCCCGATCGGCATCAGCTTCCCGGCCGGCTCCGGCCTGGTCGCCTTCGCCGGCGCCCTCGGCTTCATGCCGCTCGACATGCCGGAGTCGGTCCTCGTCCGGTTCAAGGGCAAGCTCAACCCCGGCATCACGCTCCGTGACGTGGTCAACGCGATCCCGCTCTGGGCCATCAAGCAGGGGCTGATGACGGTCCCGAAGAAGGGGAAGAAGAACGTCTTCAACGGCCGGATCCTCGAGATGGAGGGGCTGCCCGACCTGAGCGTCGAGCAGGCCTTCGAGCTGACCGACGCCGCCGCCGAGCGCTCCGCCGCCGCCGGCTGCATCAAGCTCTCTGAGAAGTCGATCTCGACCTACCTCCGCTCCAACGTCGCCCTCATGCGGAAGATGATCGCGGAGGGCTACGGGGACGTGAAGACGCTCGAGGGGCGCATCGCGGCCGTCGAGAAGTGGCTCAAGAAGCCGCAGACCGTCACGGCCGACGCCAACGCCGAGTACGCCGCGGTGATCGAGATCGACCTCGCCGAGATCACCGAGCCGATCCTCGCCTGCCCGAACGACCCGGACGACGTGAAGGTCCTCACCGAGGTCGCCAACACCCCGATCAACGACATCTTCCTCGGGTCGTGCATGACCAACATCGGCCACTTCCGCGCGGCCGGTGAGATCTGGAAGGGGCTGAAGTTCAACCCGGCCGTCCGCACCTGGATCTGCCCGCCCACGCGGATGGACCAGGCGCAGCTCAAGGACGAGGCCTACTTCTCCACCTACAGCGCCTTCGGCGCCCGGATCGAGATCGCAGGCTGCTCGCTCTGCATGGGCAATCAGGCGCGCGTGCCCGCCGGCGTCAACGTCTTCTCGACGTCCACCCGCAACTTCGACGACCGGATCGGTGACGGCGCCAAGGTCTTCCTCGGCTCCGCCGAGCTGGGCGCGCTCACGGCCAGCCTGAGCCGGCTGCCGACGAAGGCGGAGTACTTCGCGGCGTACAACGAGAAGGTCGCGCCTAAGCTCGACAAGATCTACCGCTACCTGCAGTTCGACGAGCTGCCCGCGTACCAGCCGGTCAAGAAGGCCGGCAAGGCGGCGTAGGTAGCCAGCCGGGGCGAGTCGCGATCGCCAGGGGCCGCTTCCCTCACGGGGAGCGGCCCCTTTGCGTCGCGCGGCAGTCGCGCGATACTCCCACCGCCATGCTCGTCCACGCCGTCCTGCTCGCGTCCCTCCTCGGTGCCAACCCCACGCCCGGCGGAACCTCCTTCCCCAGGCCGCGCCTCACGCCGGTCACGGACCGGCTCAAGTGCGACAACGGGAACGTCCTCTCGGTGGACGTGACGCGGGGCGAGCTGCGGGTCACGACCCCGGCTGGCGTCGTCGTCTACAAGGCGGGCGGGGACGTGCAGGTGCTCGACAAGTCCGGGGCGCCGGTGGGCGGGGTGGGCCGCCTCGTCGCCGGGCAGCGCGTTCGCGTATATTACGTCGTCTCCGAGGGTGCGATCGCGTCTGAGATCGTGACCGAGTGACGGCGAAGCTCGGCGAGATCCTGATCAGGCGCGGCGCCTGCTCCCCGGAGGCGGTCGCCGAGGCGCTCCGTAACCAGGTCATCTTCGGCGGACGGCTCGGGACCAACCTGCTGGAGCTCGGCGCGGTGCGCGAGGGCGACCTCGCGCGGGCGCTCGGGGAGCGTCACGGCCTCCCCACCCTCCACGGCGAGCTGAAGCTGGACGCCGCCGCGGTCGCGCTGCTGAAGCCCGCGCTGGCCGACCGGTACGGCGTCGTCCCGTACCTCCTGCAGGACCGGAAGCTGGCGCTCCTGGTCGGCGACCCCAACGATCTCCCGATGCTCGACGAGGTGGCGTTCGTCACGGGGAGGCATGTCCACCCGATCGTCGTCCCCGAGGCGCGGCTCTGGGCGCTCCTGCGCGGCACCTACGGCCTCGACCGGCAGCTCCGCGGCCTCGAGCGGCCCGCCCCGGCGCCGACCCCGCTCCCCGACCGCCCGTACGACATCGTCGCCGAGGTGACCGCGATCCTGCGAGCGGGGCCAGGGCACGTCGCGCCGGACCACTTCGTGCCGCTCACCGTGCCGCCGCCTGCGGCCGCGCCGGCGCCAACGCCCCTCTCCTTCCAGGAGGCGCTCTCGCGCCTCGCGGGGGTGGACGACCGCCACGCCATCGCGGGGACCGTCCTCCGTTACGCCAGGACCAAGTTCAAGCGGACCGTCCTCCTCACCGTCCAGCGCGGAGAGGCGCGGGGGTGGGCGGGGCTCGGGGAGCAGGTGGACCCCCAGGCGGTGTCGCGCATGCGGCTGAAGCTCGACGCGCCCGGGGTCGTCTCCATGGTCGTGGGGGCCCGCGCCCACTTCCTCGGGCCGCTCCCCAGGACCGATGCCAACGTCCGGCTGCTGAAGCTCCTGGGCGGCGGCGTGCCCTCCAGCTGCTTCCTCGTCCCCATCCTGGCGCTTGGCCGGGTGGTGAATGTCATCTATGCCGACAACGGCAGGGGCGGCAGGGTCGACTCCGGGGACCTGGGCGAGCTGCTCATCCTCGCCACGAAGATCGCGCAGAGCTACGACGCCCTGCTCGCGCGCGCCACGCAGTCCTGACCGCGAACCAGGGAATCCAGAGACGACATGGCCGCCACGCTCAACTACTTCATGCTCCCCGAGGACGAGGTCGCCTTCTTCCGGGTCCTCGCCCCCCACGGCGTCACCGTCTACCCGGAGCTCATCCCGCCCGGCTACAAGGCCCCGGCCGCGGATGAGACCGTCGCTCCGAAGCTGGACCAGGACGGCTACTACCTGGCCGTGGAGCGGATGGGGCCGGTCGTCGTCCACCCCATCAAGCGCGGGCCCGCCAAGGGGATGCTCGAGATCGAGGAGATCCCGTCGCCCGTCTTCCACTACCAGCGCTCGCTCAAGAACGCGAAGGGGGAGCTGGTCTCGGGGCGGATCTGGGCGGAGCTCGACATCACCGACGACGCCAACAGCCGCAAGGGGAAGCCGCTGACCCTCAGGAAGATCTTCGACGACCTGCACCACTTCGTCCACAAGTCGTGGCGCCGGAGCGACCCCAAGGGTTTCTGGGTGGGGCCGGCCGCCGCGATGGCCTGGAAGCGGGAGGGGCTCGTGCTGCGCGAGGAGGGGCACCACGGCGACGCGTTCGGAGTCTGGAGGTAGGCGTTGACGCGTCCCGCGCCTGCCGGTACACCAACGCTTGACCGTGCGCCGCCTCTCTCGCTATAAGCCCGCCGTTGTCGCGTCCCTGCTGCTGCTCGCACCGGGGTTCGCCGACGCGCTGATCGTCGCCGGGGCCCAGCTCCCGGACGAGGTGAAGCAGGTCGGGGAGAACCGGTACCGGTATCACCGGGACTACGAGGACACGGTGAAGTACTACCGGACGGTCTACTCCGCCCGGTTCCCGAGACGGCCCATCGCGGACCTGCCCGGGGTGAAGGCCATCCACATCGCGAACCCGGACGCGAAGCCGGGGCAGTGGGAAGGGTTGAACATCTACGAGGTGAAGGGCCGCGTCCGGATCTTCGTGCTCGTGAAGAAGTGACAGCAACCCCAGGTTCCTGGGGGATCGTCTAATGGCAGGACGTCAGTCTCTGGATCTGACTATCTAGGTTCGAATCCTAGTCCCCCAATCAGCAAGCCGCGGACCCACCTGCCGGGGGACGCGGAAGGAAAAAAAGACGCCCCGCCTTCGGAAACGAGGGCGGGGTTTCTTCATGGGGCTCCATCGCGTCGCTCGCTGTGCGGCGCTCGTTCGACGCCGGCGAAGCTGGCCCCGCGAGGGCGATCCACGTTGACGACCCAACTTCGACGCCACTAGTATCGTCGCGGTTTCAGCTTCGGAACACGGTGAGAATCCGTGGCGGTCCCGCCGCTGTATTCGGGGACACGCGTCACTGGGCGCAGAGCCAGCCACTCCCGGGAAGCAGCGGGGGGAAGGCGTGACGGGTGGACGATCCGAGAGCCAGAAGACGGGCTGAGACCATGAGCAACTGAACGGGTCCGATGGCAAAGGGCTCCGGGGGACCACCTTGGTCCTTCGGGGCCCTTTTCGCGTCTTCGGCCCACCACGATGCGAGGACGGGATGACCAAGGGCAAGGGCACGACGAAGGTCGCGGGCAAGCAGAAGGCGGCGAAGAAGAGCGTCATCGCGAGCCGCAAGAGCTGCGGCGCGAAGGGGACCGGGCTCTCGCACTACATCTTGATGAACGAGAAGGCCAAGTGAGCGAGGCCGGCGCGACGGCCCCCGTCGGCAGGAGCGCGGCCCCCTCGCGGGGCCGCTTCATCAACAGCGGCGAGGGCCCCTCGCTGCAGCCGATCGACGTCGGCCACCCGGAGTACGTCGCGGTCGTCGATCCAGACACCGCGTTCTGGGCGCTCGTGGCGCGCGAGCGGCTCGCCGACACCCTGGGCGACGGCGCGCTCCTCCGCGCGTATCGGAAGAAGGCCGACTCCTTCCGGCGGGAGATGGACCTCCTGCGCTTCGGCCTGAAGCCGTCTGCCGTCTACTTCAACCCGACCGAGCGCTGCAACCTGAACTGCTCCTACTGCTACATCCCCGAGGGGATGCGCAGCGGGGGCGAGCAGATGCCCCGGGAGCGGCTGCTCCTCGCGCTCGCGAGGCTCCGTGACTACTTCGCGCGCACCGTCCCGGCAGGCATCCGCCCGCAGATCGTCTTCCACGGCGCCGAGCCACTCCTGAACCGCGACGCGGTCTTCGCGGGGATCGAGGCGTTCGGAGACACCTTCCGGTTCGGCATCCAGACCAACGCCACGCTCCTCGACGACGAGGCGCTCTCGTTCCTCACCGGGCACGGGGTGAGCATCGGGCTCTCCCTGGACGCCCCGAGCCGCGCAGTCGCGGACCGGACGCGCAAGGACTGGGGCGGCCAGGGCGTGCACGCGAGCGTGCTCGACGCGATGGACCGGCTGCGCGGCTACGACGCGTGGAGCGTCATCTGCACGGTGACGCGGGAGAACACGAGCCAGCTCACGAGGATGGTGGAGTTCCTCCACCGGCGCGAGGTCCCGACCTGCCTCATGAACATCGTGCGCTGCACGCTGCCGCCGTCACGGGAGGTCAAGCCGGAGGACTCGACCGCGGCGAAGGCGTTCCTCGCGGCGCTCGACCGATCGCTCGAGCTCTATCGGGAGACCGGTCGGAAGCTCGTCGTGGGCAACTTCGCCAACGTCCTGCTCGCGATCCTCGCGCCCACGGCGCGCCGCCTCATGTGCGACATCTCCCCGTGCGGCGGGGGGAGGGCGTTCTTCGCGGTGACCCCCAGCGGCGACATGTTCCCGTGCAGCGAGTTCATCGGGCTCGCGCCGTTCAACGGCGGCAACCTCTTCCGCGACGAGATCGAGCAGGTGCTCGCGAGCCGCCCGTTCCTGGAGGTCACCAGCCGGAACGTCGACGCGATCGACCCCTGCCGGCGCTGCGCGATCCGCCACTTCTGCGGCTCACCCTGTCCGGCGGAGGCGCACGAGCTGAACGGCGGGATGAACCGGACTGGCGCCTTCTGCGAATTCTACGAGGAGCAGGTCCGCTACGCGTTCAGGCTCATCGCAGACGGGCTCCAGGACGCGTTCCTCTGGGACGGCTGGGACGACGGCACAAAGACGACGTTCTCGCTCTGATCAGCCAGAAGGATGCGCCCGCCACTTGATCGTGGCGGCCCGATGTCATACTTGCGCAAGCGTGAAAGCGACCCTGCAGGAGACGAGCCCGGAGCGCGAGCTGGCGGTTCGCCACGCCCTTCGACTCGAGTACCTCACCATCGGCTGGAACGTGATCGAGGGGCTCGTCGCGGTCACCGCGGCGCTGGCCGCCGGGAGCGTGGCGCTGCTGGGGTTCGGCATCGACAGCTTCGTCGAGAGCGCCTCCGGCGGCGTCCTCGTCTGGCGGCTCCTGGCGGAGCGGCGCGGCGCGGATCACGAGCAGACCGAGCGGCTCGATGCCCGGGCACATCGGCTGGTCGGGGTGACGCTCTTCGCCCTGGCGGCCTACGTGGCGTACGAGGCGGTCACGGCGCTCTGGTCCCACGAGGCGCCGCGGCCTAGCGCCGTAGGGATCGCGTTGACGACGGTGTCGCTCCTGACGATGCGCTTCCTCGCCCGCGCGAAGCGGCGGGCGGCGAAGCGGCTCGGCAGCCGGGCGCTGGAGGCGGACGCCTTCCAGACGACCGCCTGCTTCTGGCTTTCGGTCATCACCCTGGCCGGGATCGGCCTGAACGCCGCCTTCGGCTGGTGGTGGGCCGACCCCGCCGCCGCCCTGGCCATGACCATCTTCATCGCGCGCGAGGGGCTGGAGGCCTGGCGGGGAGAGGAGTGCGGCTGCTCGGGCGAGCTGGAGGCGCTCGTGGCCGAAGGCGGTGGCGAGCCGAAGTGCGGGTGCGCGTCGGGAGGGTGCTGCGGCGGAGGGGGGGCCGAGCGCTAATCCTCGAGCCCGCCGGCCACGAGTCCCCGTTGGATCCCCACGGAGACCGCGCCCGCCCTGGAGTCGACGCCGAGCTTGTTGAAGACGGCGGCGAGGTGGGCCTTCACCGTCCGTTCGGTGATCCCGAGCCGATCGGCGATCGCCTTGTTCCGCTCCCCGCGCGCGACCCGCGCGAGCACCTCACGCTCGCGCTCGCTCAGCGGCGGTCCCCCTGGCGCGTTCCCCTCCGCACGAGTGGGGCGTCGACCGTCACCACGCAAGGGATGCCGGTGGCGCTTGAGAACCGGTCCGCCTCCTCGCGCAGGGCCTCGGCGAGGGGCGGCGCGGACGTCGCGCGGAGGTCGGCGA
>JBAVTL010000328.1:0-5630 GCA_049696175.1 Anaeromyxobacteraceae bacterium | reverse complement strand
GGGAGACGCTGCTCGCGTACGACTACAACGGGAACACGACGCGGGAGTGCCGGGACCACGGGGATCCGACGTGTCAGGTGGACCACGACCACCTGAGGGAGCTCTCCTGGAACGAGGAGAACCGGCTGACGTCGGTCGTCGAGGGTGGCGGGCGCCACGTGACGAGCTTCCTGTACGACGCGGCCGGACAGCGCGTGGTGAAGCAGGGGCGAGGCGGGGACAGCATCACGATCGGGCAGTTCTTCAACCTGAAGGGGAAGATCGCGGCGACGAAGCACGTCTTCGCGGGCGAGACGCGGCTAGCGTCGAAGCTGCTGCCGCCGCCGGGGTGGGTGCAGGGGCTCGTGCCGGTGCCGACGGCTCCGACCACCACCGCGACCACGCTGCCGGGCTGCGACCCGTCCACCGACTCGCCGAACAAGTGCCCGCCGCCCGGAGCGCCGCCGGTGGCGTACGGGGTGGACACGACGACGGTGCGGCCGGAGACGTACTACTACCACGCAGATCACCTGGGCTCGACGAGCTGGGTGACGGACCAGAACGGAAAGGTCCACGAGCACGTGGAGTACTACCCGTACGGAGAGGTCTGGTGGGAGCCGAAGTACGACCGGGACGGGGCCGGGGCGAAGGGGCAGCGGTTCCTCTTCACGAGCAAGGAGCTCGACGAGGAGACGGGGCTCTATTACTTCGGGGCCAGGTACCTCGATCCAGTAACCGTTCGGTGGCTCTCGGTGGACCCGGAGATTCAGAATCAACGGTTCCTTACATCTACGACTCGTGCTCTTGATGTGTACTTGACGATGTTCGGAAATCCGCTTCGGTTTGTAGATCCGAGCGGTCGACAGCCGGCATTGCCGCCAGGGGCTTTGCCTCCCTCAAAGGCCAGCGACGTGAAGGTGCCAACCTTCGTGGAGTCCAGAAAGCCTGGGAAGACCCCGCCCAAGAGTTGGCCGGCGCTCCCGGAGGACGCTGGGGGCAAGAAGCCTACCTGGAATCCGGGGGGGTTCTGGGATGGGAAGGGAGGAAGAAAGCTAACCTGGGATGATAGAAGCCATGGCGCAGGCGAAGACCGAGGAAATGGCCCACAGGGCGGCCACTGGGACGACGAAGGAAGCAACAACCGTTGGGACGAGAATGGCAGGCTACTCCCAGGGTCGCCTGATCTCTCTCGCGCCACCGCGTTGAAGGCAGCAGGCGCTGCTGCGGGCACCGTGGGTGCGGGATATCTGATCTATCGTGGCGTTCGAATGATTCCGTCGCTAGTTGTGTGGCCAACGATTCCAGCAAATCTAGCTATTCCGTAGGTGCCGACATGAAGATATCCAAGCGTTTTCGAGATTCCATTGAGGGTGGCCCCGATGACGTTCCGCATTACGTCTTCATTGTCTTTGCTGTGTGCGCCGTTGAGCCGTCTGCATGCGGATGGTCCGGTTGGATTCTTGATGGGGTATTTGCGACTGCCGCCGTGACCCATCCGACGGTAACGGGAGACAAGCTTCTGGCAGCGGATTACTCGCAAAAATGTCCTCGCTGCGGAAACCTCCTGTTTCGTACTGGCTTTGAGCAGCGCATGAATGTCTCGTTGGATCACGCGGAACAATGGCGCGATGCCGGTCAATCGGACGGTATTGAGTACGTGTAGGCTACCGGTCCTGTTAGCCGAGAGGCGTAGCGTCTGAGGCATCCCCTCATATGAGCCGAAAATCTCGCGAGTGGCGGCGTGCTGACGGAGGAGTTCATCGAAGCGCTGCATGAGCGGCCTAGCGCGCTCCTCCCTCATGTTGAGGAGGCAGTCGAAGTAGAAGATCCCCTGGTTGAGCAGCGAGTGCGTGCGGGTCCTCACCGTGTTCGCCTTCATCTTCATGTCGAGGCCGAGCGACTCCCCGGCGGCGCCGAGCAGGGTCAGCAGCGACGCCGCGATGGCGCCGACGAGCAGGATGCGGTCGCGTCGCTCCGGCGACGAGATCCTCGTGTCGGTCAGCCCCATCCCGAAGCGCAGGTTCTTGAGGTCGCGGAAGGTCTCCTCGATGGTGAACCGCCTCCCATACAGCGACACGATGCCCGCGCCGGTCATGTCCTCGCGACTCGATGCGAGGAGCCATGGGGACGCCATGAGCGCGAGGTGATCCGGCGCGCGCTGGAGCGCAACCACGGGGTGCTCCGTCGCGCCGCGAGTGAACTCCGCTGCGACCCCGTAACGCTCGGGCGTCGCGCGCGACGGCTCGGCCTGTGGCCGCACAGCGCTCGCGTCGCGAGCCCGCGTCCTGGACTCGACGCGGACTGAGATCGTCCGCGGGACGCGCGGCCTGCTGGCCGCTTAAACGGCTACAGGCATACCCCCGGGTTCCCCTCGGGCGGCGGCGCGGCCGCGGTCACGTCCACGGCGACCCTCACGGTCGCGTCGTTCGGCTGCGTCCAGGCGGGCCGGCACTTGGCGTGCTCGTAGACGACGCCTCCGGCTGCATCCACGTGGACCCAGTCGGAGGACTCGTACGCGCCGGGCGCGACCGATGGGAGCGTGAACCAGCCAGAGCCGCACGGAACGTTCACTGGCGGGTTCACGCCGGCGCCGTGCGTGGAGAAGGCGGTCACGCGCGTCGGTCCGCTCGTGTCGAAGAGCTCGAAGTCGAGCCGGTCGCCGGCGGCGCAGGCGCCCGTCGCGTAGTCCGCGATCAGGTCCCAGTTTCCGGGAGGCGGCACAGCCCTCGCGTCCACGGCCGTCCGCACTCCATCGGCCGCCTCGAAGGTGCCCCAGCGCTCGAAGACCGTCACGCCGCCGCGCCGCGCCTCCAGCAGGTAGCCCCACGTCCCGGCCCGGAGCCCGGTGAAGGCCGCGCCCGGGACGTCCTGCGGGTCGATGCAGGGGTGGTCGCTGGGCTGGAGGACATCCCCGGCAGGCGTGGTGAAGGTGATCCGGACGTCCTCCACCGCCGCCTTGGTGCAGATGAAGGTCGCCGTGTCGGTGAAGGCGCCTATGTCACCGAGCGACTGCGAATGGAAGGTCCAGTAGATGTCGGCCCGGCCGGTGTCGGTCTTCGCGTCGAGCATGCAGCCCGCGGCGAGGGCGAGGGCGAGAATGGGGGCGGCCCGGCGCATGGTCAGCCGCCATACTGGCGGAAACCACGCCGGGCCGCCATCTTCCGCCTCGAGCCGCTACGGCCAGCTACAGCCAGTGGTGTTGGTCCAGTAGACGGTCGTCGGAAGCGGCGCGGGGTACGTCCAGATTGAAGCCGTCGTGGGGGAGCACTTGCTTGCATAGACGATGCTCCCACTCGAACTCGTCTCCTCCATCTTGGTCAGTTCGTAGTCGCCGTACGGCACACGCAGGCGAACGTCGCCCGGGCAGGGGAACGCCGTGTTGTACGCGCTGCCCGGCAGGACCGCGGAGAAGTTGAACCTGGCTCCGGTGACGTCATCGAGCGAATAAGTCAGATACGTGTAGTAGGTCGCGTCGCAGGACTGGGGCATGAAGTCGATGAAACCTTCGCCCGGCGCGGCGATGAAGTAGCTGTCGCCGCAGCTCGCGACGTTGGCCGTGAACCGATCGCGTGTCACGACGCTCGTCCCCGCCGTGTTCCACGCCTCGACGATCACCGTGTGCGATCCAGGCGCGACGCTGCTCATCACCGCGCCGTAGCTGGTGCACGGCACGCGGGTCGCAACCGCCACGCCGTCGACATAGACGTCGACGTCGTAGATCGTGGTGCTGAGGCTCGTCGCGTTGCAGGCGAGGTTCGAGGTCCCTGAGGCGTCCACGAAGGCCCAGTCCACGGTGAGCGTCGGCGGATTGCAGGCACCGCCGCCTCCGCCGCTGCTGACAACACACCCTGACCCGAGTCCGACTGCCGCAAGCAAGAGGGCGATGCGCTTCATGACTGCTCTCCTTTGAGTGCCCGCGCCGCCCACAGGGCAGTCCGAGGCGTTGAGGCTCACTCCTAGACCCCTACGCAACGCTTGTGCCACCTGAATATTCTCAATTTTCCGACCGTTTTCGAGCTTCCGGGCGTTTAGTCAGTGGCGGGTTCCGCACGGTCGTGGTGCGCCTTCACACTAGCGTGAAGCCGGTCACGACCGCCCGGCGAGATCGGGGCCCCCCCGCGCGGCGCCGTGCTAGAAAGCCCCTGACTTCCGGAGACTTGAGCCACACATGACCCCTGCCGACACCGCCCTCTCAGTCGCCCTCGCCCAGGCCGCCGCCCCGCAGGCGTCCGAGGGGATCGACTACCTCCAGATCATCACCCACTCGGGCCCGGTGGTGACCGGCGTCCTGATGCTCCTGCTCGCGGCCTCGGTGGTCTCGTGGGCCATCATCGCGAAGAAGTGGCTCCAGATCCGGAAGGCGCAGCGCCAGTCCCTCCGCTTCCTGGAGATCTTCTGGCAGTCCAAGCGGCTGGACGCGATCTACCAGGCCGCGGAGAACCTCTCGTCCTCGCCGATCAGCGCGGTCTTCCGCACGGCCTACGTGGAGCTCTCGAAGGTGACCGCGCCCCGCAAGGACGGTGAGCCGGAGGGGATGAGCACCGAGCTTGGCGGCATCGAGAACGTCGAGCGGGCGCTCAAGCGGGCCGTCTCGTCGGAGGTGACCGCCCTCGAGGCGCAGATCCCGTTCCTCGGGACGACCGCCAGCGCCGCCCCGTTCGTCGGCCTCTTCGGCACCGTCTGGGGGATCATGAACGCCTTCCACGACATCTACCGGATGGGGAACGCCAACCTCGCCACCGTCGCGCGCCCGATCAGCGAGGCGCTCATCGCGACCGCGGTCGGCCTCTTCGCCGCGATCCCGGCCGTCGTCGCCTTCAACTACTTCACCTCGAAGATCCGGGTCCTCGACGCGGAGATGACCAACTTCTCGAACGACTTCCTCAACATCGTCCGGCGCCACTTCTTCGGTCCGTCGCGGGGGTAGCGCCGTGGCCATGTCCTCCGGCGGCTCGGGCCGCCAGACGCTCAGCGAGATCAACGTCACGCCGCTCGTGGACGTGATGCTGGTGCTCCTCATCATCTTCATGGTCACCGCCCCGCTCATCCAGCAGGGGGTGGAGGTGAACCTCCCCGAGGCGCGCGCCAAGGCGGTCAACGCCGAGGAGCAGAAGCTGGTCCTCTCCATCAAGGCCGACAAGTCGCTCTGGCTCGGGACCACCGGCGATCCGGCGCGCGTGCCCTACGCCGCGCTGGAGGAGCGGCTGCGCGCCAACGCCCGCGCCGAGAAGGACCGCGAGCTCTTCCTGATGGCCGACCGCACCCTCCCCTACGGCTTCGTCGTGGACGTGATGGCGACGGTCCAGCGCGCGGGGATCACCAACGTCGGGATGATCACGAACCCTGTATCGCCCCCTCACCCTGCCCTCTCCCCCGGTGGGGGAGAGGGAACGACACCGGGTGAAGGTGCCTCCAGCGGTAGAGGAGAGGGATCCGGGCGGGAGGAGCCGCAGAAGTGACCTCGACTGGGGTGAGCGCGCTCGGGCGGCCCGCCCGCATCTGGCCGGCGGTGCTGGTCTCGGCGCTCGTCCACGTCGGCCTCGCGGCGTGGGCGGTCGCCCGCCGCGCGGGGCCGGAGATCGACTACGCGCAGAAGCCGATCGTCGCGAAGCTGGTGCGGCTCGGAGAGAAGCGCCCGGAGAACCTCCTGC
>JBAVTL010000327.1:0-2325 GCA_049696175.1 Anaeromyxobacteraceae bacterium | reverse complement strand
GCCGCGCTCCTGCCGCTCCGGCCTGGCGGCCTGCTCGGCCTCGCGCCGCGCGCGTGGCGTGGCGTTGCGGGGCTCGAGCGTCCAGTGGAACAGCCGCTTCACCACCAGCGTCGCGTAGGCGCCGGGAGGGAGCGTGAAGGCGACGTTGACGCGGAAGCGCCCCTGGTTCAGCTCGTCGCGCTGGGGAGCGCCGACGGTGAGCCGGCCCGGCTGGACGAAGAGCGGCCGCTCCTCGTGGTCGAAGTGGATCTCCGGCGTGTTGGGGACGATGAGGCTCTTGAGCGTCATGTCGTCGCGCTTCATGACCGCCATCGCGGCGCGCTTCACCTTCTCGTCGGTGAAGGTGCTGTCGGGGGCGAGGAGCGGGAAGGTCTTGTCGCGGAGGAGATCGGCCGTGGCGGAGTCCAGCTCGCGGGGGAAGAGCAGGACGCCGACCTGGTAGCGGACGGGGACGAGCCGCGTGATCCCGACGACGTCCTTGAGGTACGCCTTCGCCCCCTCGTTCCAGAGCCAGCTCTGGTAGGCGAAGACCTGGAGCGCGCGCCAGCGCGGCTCGGTCCGGAGGATGGCGCCGCGGAAGTCGTCCGGGTGGCCGGCGAGGTACTTGATGATCCGCCGGTACTTCTCGGCGCCGGGGAACGGGTTGCGCCGCTCCCACTCGCCCCAGTGCTCCTTCCAGAAGCCCTTCACGCGCGCGTCGTCGGTCACGTCGAGCTCGCTCGGCCGCGCGATGACGTTCTTGAGCGCGTTCTCGAAGTCGCCGCGCAGGAACTCCTTCGCGACGAACCCCTGCCCGTGCTTCAGCGCCCCGAAGCGCTGCGAGTCGAAGTAGTTGACCACGCCGAGCCGGTGGACCTCGGCGACCGACCCCGAGAGCTTCGCGAGGTCCTCCTGCGAGAGATCGCGGACCGTCACCGCGAAGCGGTTCGAGGTGGTGTTGGCGGCGCTGAGCGGGGTCGCGCTCCGGCCCAGGAACTTGAGCCGGAGGTCGGGATCCTGGAGCTCGATCTGCTTCCCGCGGACCGCCACGAGCTGGGTGGTGCGCCCCTGCTTGTCCTTGAGCCCGCAGTAGCTGACGTTGACGTGCTGGATCTTGAAGAGGTTGCAGATCCGATCCACCGCGTCGAAGGTGGTCAGCTTCTGCTTGTCCATCAGGTAGACGTAGTAGAGCCCGGCGGGATCCTCGTCGAATCGCCAGGACTCGGTGACCACGAAGTCTTCGGGCCGCTGCTTGAGCTTCATGGCGCGGGTTTAGCACACTCCGGTGGCGGGCCGCGCAGGCCCCCGGGGCTCAGCTCCTGGGGCGGAAGAAGAGGACGATGGACAGGCAGTGGAACTCGTTGTCGGAGGACTGGGAGACGACCTTGTCCACCACCTCGACGTCGGCGTTCGCCTTGAGCCAGCGCGTGATCGTCTCGCCGAGCTCCTCGCGCTCCTTCGCCTTGGTCGCGGAGAAGACCTTCACCCCGGTGAAATGCATCGCGATCTCCTCAGTGCCCGTCCACGCCGCCCCTCGACGCGATCGACGAAACGGGAGTATTGCCGAGGGGTTAAAGGGTGTCAAACAAGCGGCCGATCGCTTCCCCTCGATCCGGTGGCGTGGTACTCACCGGCGCCTGACGAACGCCACGGGGCCCTCATGCTCATCGACCTCCACGTCCACAGCCACCACACGCGAGGCTGCACGCTCGCCCCGCGCGACGTCCTCCGGCGCGCGAAGACGGCCGGGCTGGACGGCGTGGCCTTCACAGACCTGAACACGCTCGACGGGCTCGAGGAGATCCGGGCCGCCGGGCGCGAGGAGGGGATCCTCGCCCTCGCCGGCGTCGAGATCACGACGGATCGTGGCCACTACCTCTGCTTCTTCCCGGCGCCGGAGAAGGTCCCGGCCCCGCCGCAGATCTTCGGCAGCGCGACGCCGTGGCCGGTGCGCGACGTCCTCGAGAAGGTCCGCGAGCTCGGCGGCGTCGCGGTGGCGGCGCACCCCTACGACAAGTCGATCGAGCGGCCGAGCGGCGACTTCATCTTCACGCTCGAAGGGCTCTCCGCGATCGAGGGGCTCAACGGGCGGCGGAAGACCTCGGCCAACGATCTCGCGGTCGAGGCGGCTGACCACATGAACCTGCCCTGCGTCGCCGGCTCGGACGCGCACGCCTCGCTGGAGGAGATCGGCGGCGTGGCGACGCTCTTCCGCGACCTCGTGAAGACCGAGGCCGACGTGGTCGCGCAGATCAAGGCCGCGACCGTCTACGCGGTGGCCATCGGCGTGGAGCCGGGGCACGCGGAGCGGGACGAGCGCCGCCCTCCGCGCGATCGGCAGGAGCG
>JBAVTL010000326.1:0-3290 GCA_049696175.1 Anaeromyxobacteraceae bacterium | reverse complement strand
CACGAAGGCCGCGGCGAGGCCGATCGCCGCGACGAGCGCGCCGCGCAGGAGCCGCCCGGTGACGTCCCGGCGCAGCAGCCACGTCACCAGCCCCGCCAGGACCGCGTCGCCACGCTCTCCCATCAGCGGCCTCCCTCGTCACCCGTGGAGGGGCGCCCGGCGCGGGCGCGCCGGTCCGCCTCGAACACGTCGTAGGCGCGCACGACCTCCTGGACGAGCGGATGGCGCACGACGTCCACCTCGCTGAAGTGTACGAACTCGATCCCCTCGACTCCCTTCAGCACCTTCTGGACCTCGAGCAGCCCCGAGGGACGGCCGGAGGGGAGGTCCACCTGCGTCACGTCGCCTGTGATGACCGCCTTGGAGCCGTAGCCGAGCCGGGTGAGGAACATCTTCATCTGCTCCGTCGTCGTGTTCTGGGCCTCGTCGAGGATGATGAACGCGTCGTTCAGCGTCCTGCCACGCATGAAGGCGAGCGGCGCCACCTCCACCGTCCCGCGCTCCATGAACGCGGTCGCCTTCTCGTAGTCGACCATGTCGAAGAGGGCGTCGTGCAGCGGCCGCAGGTAGGGGTTCACCTTCTCCGCGATGTCGCCCGGGAGGAAGCCGAGCCGCTCCCCGGCCTCGACCGCGGGGCGCGTCAGGACGATCCGCTTCACCTTCCGCTCCACGAGGTGCGCCACCGCCATCGCCATCGCGAGGTAGGTCTTGCCGGTCCCGGCCGGGCCGATGCCGAAGACGATGTCGGCCTCACGGATCGCCTCTATGTAGCGCTTCTGCCCGAGCCCCTTGGGCGAGACGATCCGGTGGCGAGCGGAGACGAAGACGGTGTCGCCGAAGATCTCCTTGATGGCCACGCCCTGCGAGGCGAGCTTCGTCGCCTGGTCCACGTCCTCCAGGTGGAGCGGGTAGCCCTGGACGACGAGGTCGTAGAGATCCCGGAGCAGCCCCTCCACGACGCGCGCGCGCGGCTCGTCGGGGGCGCCGACGACCACCATCCCGCCGCGCAGCCCGAGCTGTACGCCCATGCGGCGCTCGATGATCTTGAGGTTCTCGCTGTGCGCGCCGCACAGGATCAGGACCCGCTCGTTGTCGGGGAACTCGAGCTTGGAAGAGATGGTCATCAGGCTACTCGATCGGCGGCAGGAGGACGTACCGCCCCTCCGGAGTACGCCGGTAGTAGTAGGGCCGCTGCCATGGGTGGCTGAGATCGCGCGCGGTCACGAGCTCCGCCTCCACGAGCGCGTCGAGCCGCGCGGGGTACTCGCCGTTCTCCAGCCGGAAGACCTCGAGCGCCCCAGAGAGCCGCTGGAGCTGGTAGCGCGCGATGAAGCGCTGCGCCGCATTGTCACCGACCTCCGCCCCCTGCGCCGACTCGCCCCACGCCAGGCCGCGCCGGTCGACCCAGTACGCTATGGCTGCGACCGCCGCCGCGATGACGACGGTCGCGAGGACGCGGACCGCCGCCACCCGTAAGCGCGCGGCCCAGTCGGAGGCGTAGGTGCCCACCGCAGCCGAGCGCTTCGTCGGTGCGATCGGCCGGAGGTACCCGAGGTTGACGAGGTTCAGCAACCCCTTGCAGGTCTCGAACTCGCCGAGCCGGGAGAGGTCGATGATCTTCTCGACCGTCCGCCCGGGGACGGTCAGCTGGAAGAGCCGCCGCTCGTTCTGGCCCAGGTTGGCGAACTCGCCGTCCGACTCGGCGGGCTTCTCGGAGCCCATCGCGTCGAACGCTGCGTCGACGTCCGCCTCCTCCGTGCGCTGGCGGCGCGCCTGGCCACCGCTCCGGTCGGGCTCCAGCTCCCTGGCCCGCTCGAACGTCATGGCCGTGGAGGAGATCCTCCGCCGGACCATCGGCCACTCGTCGACCTGACGGAAGCCCTCCATCAGGACCGACTCGGCGCGGAGCGGCGTGACCGACTCGGGATCCCACTCGACGTCGCCAGGGACGAACTCGTACGTGCCGCTCTTCCAGTGGAAGAGCCGGTAGACCGTCTCCGTCGTCTGGAGCGCGGTCATCTCCTTCAGCTCCTGCTTCGAGACGAAGCCCAGCTCGACGAGGATGTCGCCGAGCCGGCGCAGGCTGCGCTTCTGGAGGTCCAGCGCGTACTCGAGCCGCTCCTGCGTGAGGATCTCGGCGCGCACCAGGCGGGACCCGAGCCGCTCCCGCGTCTCGCGCCCCGCGTGCTCCGCGCGGACGACGTTGCCGTCGGCCATCGCGATGTGGATCTCCGCGTCGCGCCCCTCGAGGTGGAGCATCCCGCTCTTGGCCTGCTGGCCGATGAGCTGGAGGATCTCCGCGATCCCGAAGTCCTTGAGCGTGCCCTTGAGCGCCATCGCCTCTCAGCTCCGGGTCCGACGGAAGGCCTCGCGCACCGCCAGCGCGAAGAGCGCGATGGCGAGCGGGGCGGCCACGAGGATCTTCCCCGCCAGCACCCACGGCGACGGCTGGGGCGGGGGGAGCACGCCCCTCCAGAACCAGACGACGGCGGACAGGAAGAGGATCCCGACGAGGAAGAGGAAGCCCGCGACCACGGCCCCGCTCCAGACCAGCCCGGCGCCGCCCCCGACGACGGCCAGGATCCGCGAGGAGACCACGTTGAGCTGCGCGTGGCGCCGGACCTCGGCCTCCTTACGAAGCCGATCGCGCGCGTCTACGACCCCCTTCTTGACGAACGCGTTGACGCACTGGCCGCACAGTGATCCCGCCGCGCCGTCGCAGCGGCGGCACGCTGGGCGGCCGCACCGCTCGCAGGGCGTCGATGGGGCGATCCGGCCGTGGCCGAGTGACACGAGCCAGAGCAGGGCCACGAAGCCGAGGCCGCTCCACGGCCAGGCCGCGAGCGGCAGCGCCCCCAGGAGGCGGCCGCGGACGTAGCCCTGGAGCTCCTGCGCCGCACCACCTGCGTTCGCCAGCGCCGCCTCCTTCCGGGCGGAGACCGGGACGTCGACGATGAACCGGTTCGCCGAGAAGTCCTCGTCGGAGCCGAACCTGGCGAGGAACGCCCCGTCCTCCTGCTGCGCGCGATCGCGCGCCGCCTGGCTCTTGTCGAGCTCGGACGTCCGCAGGTAGAGCTTCGAGAGGTTGTAGTGGGCCGCGGCGAGCGTGGTGAGGTCTCCACCGGCCCGATCGGCCGCCCCGAGGTAGGCGGCCTTCGCGTCCTCGACGTCGCCCTGCAGGAAGAGGACGTTCCCCAGGTTGACCTGGACCTCGGCGGCCCGCTCGTCCGACGCCAGCGCCGCCGTGTACCACCCCTTCGCGCGCGCGAGATCGCCGCGCCGCTTGAAGT
>JBAVTL010000325.1:0-3558 GCA_049696175.1 Anaeromyxobacteraceae bacterium | reverse complement strand
GGCTCGACCTCGAGGTCGGGGGCGGCGGCCCGGCCGGGCGCGAAGACCTCCCCGGCTGGAGCCGCGCCAGCTTCGACCTCCCCCCGCACGGACGGGTCACGCTGCGGGCTACCCGTGGCGGCGCGGCCGGCGCCGTCATCCCGCTGCCCTGAAGGAGGTTCGAGTGCACCTCAGACCGATCGTGGAGGGCGACGTGGCGGAGCTCGCGGAGGGGCTCGCGCGCCTGCCGCTCATGGAGCGATACGCCCGGTCGGCGGAGAAGCTGGAGGCCGAGCTGCGCGCTGCGCTGGCGAGGGGCGACGGGCTGATCGGCGCGGAGGTGAGCGGGACGCTCACCGGGCTCTGCTGGTTCCTGCACCACGGGACGCTCGGGATGGGAGGCTACCTGCGGCTCATCGCCGTGCTCGGCGGCGGGCAGGGGCGCGGGACCGGGGCGGCCCTCCTCGCCGCCTACGAGGCGGCGGTGGCCCGGACCTCGGCCCACGGGTTCCTGCTGGTCTCCGACTTCAACGGGCCGGCGCAGCGCTTCTACGAGCGGCACGGCTGGTCCCGCGTCGGCGCGATCCCGAAGCTCGTCCTCCCGGACGTGGACGAGCTCGTCTACTGGAAGCGGCTGCGGTGAAGCTGGAGGCGAGCCGTCGCGCAGTGATCGCCCCCTGAACGCAGACGCCGCGGCCACATGGAGGTGACCGCGGCGTCCTGCTTACCGGAGAGTCGCCGGCCTACTTCTTGGGGTGGCCGGGCGGCATGGCCGCGGGCGCCGCGGAGGCGGGCGCGCCGGCCTCGATCCCGAGCAGCTGCACCTCGAAGACCAGCGTCGCGCCGCCGGGGATGACCGGCGGGCGGCCGTCGTCGCCGTAGGCGAGCGACGAGGGGCAGACGAGCTTCGCCTTGCCGCCGACCTTCATCTTCTGGACGCCCTCGGTCCAGCACGGGATGACGCCGTTGAGCGGGAAGGTGATCGGCTCGCCGCGCTTGATCGAGCTGTCGAACTCCTTGCCGTCGGTCAGCGTGCCGGCGTAGTGGACCTTCACCTTGTCGGTCGGCTTGGGGGCCGCGCCGGTCCCCTCGGTGACGGGGATGTAGACGAGCCCCGACGGGAGCTTCTCGGCCTTGGGATCGCTCGTGAGGGCGGCGACCGCCTTCGCGTCGGCCTCCTTGCGCTTGCCGGAGTTGGACGACATCCGGCCGCGGGCGAACTCACCGATCTTCCCCTGGAACTCCTCGACCTTGACCGCGGGCTTCCCGGTGCGCCCGGCGCGGATGCCGTCGATGACGCGCTCGAGCTCGTCGGGGGTGAGCTGGAAGACATCGAGGTTCTTCGCGACCACGAGGCCGATGGCGTGGAGCGTCTTGTCCTGGTCGGAGACGACCGGCTTCGGGGCAGGCTGCTTCGCGCAGGCGGCGGCGGCAAGGAGGAGAGCGAGGACTGACTTCTTCATCGTGCGTTTCCTTTCAGTGAGGTGTCGAGCTCGAGCTGCTTTCGGTGGAGGAACTTGAAGACGGCCACGAAGACGCTCATGACCGGAACCGCGAGGAGCGCTCCTACAATCCCGGCGGAGCGCTCGCCGACGACGAGGGAGAGGACGATGAGGACCGGGTGTATGCGGGCCGCGTCCCCCATGATCTTCGGGTTGAGCACGTACGTCTCCAGCGCGTGGATCACGAGGATCCAGGCCAGCGCCGCGAGCCCCTTCGAGAAGCTCACGGTCAGCGCGAGGAGGACGATGGGGAGCGACGAGATGATCGTCCCGAAGATCGGGACCATGTAGAAGATCGTGGCGACGAAGGAGAGGGCGAACGCGAACGGGACGTGGAGGAGGTAGAGCCCGGCGAAGGTCAGGAGCCCGTTGATCCCCATGATGGTGACCTGGCCGCGGACCACCCCGGAGAGGCCGACGTCGACGCCGCCGAGGAGCCGTCCGTAGTCGCTCCGCCAGTACCTCGGGACGAGCGACTCGAAGAAGCCGACGATGCGGGGCGCGTCCATCGACATGAACGCAGTGAGCATGAAGAAGAGCAGGAAGAAGACGAGCATCCGGACCGTGCCGGCGATGACCCCCCGCGAGAAGGCCATCACGTCCTTCATGCTCCCGCGGAGCCACGCGTTGGCTTCGTGGAGGCCGTCGGCGATGCCGCCGGCGAGGTCGACCTGGAACGCGGCCGTGCCCCCCTCGCGAGGGACGACGTCGAGCGGCACGCCGACGCGCTGCAGGTAGGCGTCGATCGCCTGGGCCCAGCTGTCGATCCGCTCCGGCGTCACCGACGCGAGGAACTCCCGCGCCTCCCCGAGCCCGCGCAGCGCCTCCCGGTAGACCTGCGGGAGGATCGAGACGCCCACGAGCCAGAGGGCGAGCCCGAGCGTGAGGTAGACCGCGACCACGGCCGCCCAGCGCGGGCACTCGACGCCGCGCGCCTTCAGCCGCGCGAGCCGCACGATCACCGGGTCGATGACGTAGGCGGCCATCGCGGCCAGGATGAAGGGGAGGAGGACCTCGCGGGCGAGCAGGATGACGACCAGCGCCAGCGCCCACAGGGTGCCGGTGAGGGTCCAGAGCCGGGCCTTCGGATCGCGGAAGAACTGACGCAGCGAGGCCATCGCGGCGATCTCTTACCATGGCGCCCCGAGCCCCGGTATCCTCGGGGTGTGATCCGACCGCCGCCGCTCGCCCCAGGGGACATCGTCCGCGTGATCGCCCCAGCCGGGCCGTTCGACGCCGGCAGGTTCGAGCGGGGGCTCGCGGTGCTCCGCGACCGCCTCGGGCTGCGGCCCCGCTTCCGGGAGGACATCGTCGCGCGGCAGCGCTACCTCGCGGGGCCGGATCCGCGCCGCGCCGCGGAGTGGCAGGAGGCGGTCGCCGACGAGGCTGCGAGCGCGATCTTCTGCGCGCGCGGCGGCTACGGCTCCATGCGCATCCTCCCCGCGATCGACCCCCGGCCGCTGCTGGCCCGCCCGAAGCTCTTCATGGGCTTCTCCGACGTCACCGCGATCCACGCGTGGCTGAACAAGGCCGGGCTCTGCACGGTACACGGCCCCGGCGTCGCGCAGCTGGCGCTGCTGCCCGACGAGCCGCTCGTCCACCTGCGCGCGCTCCTCTTCGGAGAGCCATTCGCCACGCGGAGTGACGCGCTCCCCGCGCCCGGCGCCGGGCTGGCGGGCGCGGAGACGATCCGGCCGGGGCGCGCGACGGGACCGCTCGTGGGCGGCAACCTCACGCTCCTCTCGCACCTCGCGGGCACGCCCTACCTGCCGTCACTCGACGGCGCCATCCTCTTCATCGAGGACGTCGGCGAGCCCCCGTACCGGCTCGACCGGTGCCTCACGCAGCTCAAGCTCGCGGGGCTGCTCGATCGGATCGCCGGCGTGGCGGTGGGGCAGCTCTCCCGGTGCGACGACGTCGAGGCCGACATCCTCGGGCTCGACGTCGTCCGCGAGGCGGTGCGCGACCTCGGAGTCCCCGCGCTGGAGGGGCTGCCGGCAGGCCACGAGGACGCGAACTTCGCGCTCCCGCTCGGGGCGCGGGTCACGCTCGTCGCGCCGGGGCCGGGGGAGGACGG
>JBAVTL010000324.1:0-5484 GCA_049696175.1 Anaeromyxobacteraceae bacterium | reverse complement strand
CTCGAGGACGTTCTCCAGCTCGCGGACGTTCCCGGGCCACGCGTAGGCGCGCAGGTGGGGGGCGATCGCGGCGAACGCCCGGCGCTGCGCCTCCGGCGCGCCGTGGCGCAGCAGCGCGCGCCGCAGGAGCTCCTCCGCGATGAGCGCGACGTCGTCGTCGCGCTCGCGGAGCGGCGGGATGTGGATCGGCAGGATGTGGAGCCGGAAGTAGAGGTCCTCGCGGAACTCCCCGCGGCGCAGCAGCTCGCGGAGATCGCGGTGGGTCGCCGCGACGACGCGCACGTCGATCGGCGTCGGGACGTTGCTGCCGAGCCGGAGGACCTGGCGCTCCTGGAGCACCCGGAGCAGCCGGCTCTGGAGCGTCAGCGGGACGTCGCCGACCTCGTCGAGGAAGATCGTCCCGGTGTGGGCCGCCTCGAAGAGCCCCGGCCGCCCGCCGCGGCGCGAGCCGGTGAAGGCCCCCTCCTCGTACCCGAAGAGCTCCGACTCCAGGAGCGACTCGGGGAAGGCGGCGCAGTTGATCGCGACGCAGGGGCCGTCCCGGCGGCGGCTCGCCGCGTGGACCCCCTGCGCGATCATCTCCTTGCCGGTGCCGCTCTCGCCGGTGATGAGGACCGTCGCGTCGGTCCGCGCGTAGCGCCGGGACAGCGCGCGGACGCGCTCCATCGCCTTGGAGCGCCCGACCAGCGCGTCGAGGGTGTAGCGCGGGACGAAGAGCGGCGGCCGGTGCTCGGAGCGGAGCCCGCGCTCGAGCCGCTGGATGGCGGTCCCCTCGTGGCAGGTGACGAGCGCGCCGCGGAGGACGCCGTGCTCGCGGAGCGGGACGCGGCTCGTCACCACCGGCGCGCTCCCGAGCCGCAGCACCGTGTCCCGCTCCTCGAAGCCGGTCTCGATGACGCGGACCGCCGAGAGGTCGGGCGCGACGCTGGACAGGCGGCGCCCGACCATCTCCCCCGCCGCGGTCCCGAGGAGCCGCTGGAACGTGAGGTTGACCGACTGGATCCGCTCCTCGGTGTCCACGACCAGGACGCCGACGTCGAGGTGCTTGAGGGCCGCGTGCATGTAGGCCGACTTGTCCTGCTCGAACTGGGCCATCCGGAAGAGCCAGGCGGCCTTGCGGATCGCGCGCCGGAGCGAGTCGGGGCCGTAGATGAGGAACCACTTCAGCCCCATCTGCCCCGCGATCTCGCAGACCGGGCCGGGCCCGATGATCGCCTCGAAGCCCCTGGCGGCGAGGTCGGTGACCTGGGCGCGCGCCTCCTCCAGCGTGAGGTAGGCCTGCTGCTCCAGGAGCGTGTCGCTGAGGAGCGCCATCGCCTCCTCGAGCCCGGCGATCGTCTGCCGGAAGCTCACGACGCCGATCCTCGTCGACGCGCGGCGCGCGCGGACCAGCGCCTGGAGCACGTCGAGGGTCGTCGGGTTGACGATCACGACGGGCTGGTCGGACCGGGCCCTGAGGTAGCCGCCGTTGGCCCCTGCGGCCACGATGGCGTCAACCGTCTCGCCGGCCTCGACCCGCTCACGGACGGTCTGGAGCGCGTCCTCGAAGGCCTTGTCGAAGACGTGCACCTCGGCCACCTCGCCGAGGGTGGGGGCGACGCTCTCGAAGCTCTCCCGGAGGAGGCTGGTGCTGAATGCCCAGATCACTGGGCGCCGCGTGCTGGCCATTCCTGCTCCTCGCGCGCGGGCATCGGCGTTCTTCCAGCGAGTGTCGCGCCCCTGCATCGTGCCTGTCCCGCAGGCGGGACACAAGCCCGTGCGGGGCCTGCCGCCAGCAAGCGGCTCATGCGCTAGTTTCGGCTGGAATGACGCGGAGGTGGCCCTCGCAACTGCGCTCAGCGCCGGCCGTGGCGCGCCGTGTGCAATCTCCCCGCTTCGAAGCACGGCCGGGACGCCTTGGTGGCGAGTGGGCCGAATCCCATCGGTGCAGCGCGGAGCGCGGCACGCGCCAGCGAAGACCAGAGGAGCTGAACGTGAACATCCACGAGTACCAGGCCAAGGAACTGCTGAGGAGCTTCGGGCTCCCCGTGCTGAAGGGCCGTCTGGCCACGTCCAAGATCGACGCGGAGGCCGCGGCGCTCTCGCTCGGCGGCAAGGTGGTGGTCGTGAAGGCGCAGATCCACGCCGGCGGCCGAGGCAAGGCGGGCGGCGTGAAGCTGGCGCGCTCCGCCGAGGAGGCGAGCGCCCACGCGGAGGGGATGCTCGGCAAGGAGCTGCGGACCGCGCAGACGGGCCCGCAGGGGCGGATGGTGCGCCGCGTCTACGTCGAGGAGGGCTGCGAGATCGCGCGCGAGCTCTACCTGGCGTTCACGCTCGACCGGGACCGGGGGCGCGTGGTCCTGATCGCGTCGACCCATGGCGGCATGGACATCGAGGAGGTCGCGGCGACGCGCCCCGAGGAGATCCTGCGGGTCCACGTCGATCCCTTCGTCGGGCTCTGGCCGAGCCAGGCGCGAGGGCTGGCGGTGGAGCTCGGGCTCCACGGCAAGACCATCGAGGCCTTCACGCGCTACGCGGTGGGGCTCTACAAGGCCTACGTCGAGATGGACGCGTCGCTCGTGGAGGTCAACCCGCTCGTCGTCACCAAGGACGGCGCGATCGTCGCGCTCGACGCCAAGGTCAGCTTCGACGACAACGCGCTCTTCCGCCGCGAGGCGCTCGCGCAGCTGCGCGACGTGAACGAGGAGGATCCGCGCGAGACCGAGGCGGCGGAGCACGGCCTCTCCTACGTCGCGCTCGAGGGGAACATCGGCTGCCTCGTCAACGGCGCCGGGCTCGCGATGGCGACGATGGACGCCATCCAGCTCGCAGGCGGCATGCCGGCCAACTTCCTCGACGTCGGCGGGGGCGCGGACGAGGAGAAGGTCGCCGCGGCCTTCACGATCCTGCTCGCGGATCCCGAGGTGAAGGCGCTGCTCGTCAACATCTTCGGCGGCATCATGCGCTGCGACGTCATCGCCCGGGGCGTCATCGCGGCGGCCAGGAAGGTGCACCTCGCGGTGCCGCTCGTCGTCCGGCTCGCCGGCACCAACGTGGAGCTGGGCAAGGAGCTCCTCGCCGGGAGCGGGCTCCCGATCATCGCCGCCGACGACCTCGGCGACGCGGCGGCCAAGGCGGTCGCGGCGGCTGGCGTCACGACCCTCAGGAGGGCGTCATGAGCATCTTCGTCGACAAGGCCACCCGCGTCCTGGTCCAGGGGATCACCGGCTCCGCCGGGAGCTTCCACGCGGAGCAGATGATCGCGTACGGCACGGCGGTCGTCGGAGGCGTCACCCCCGGCCGCGGCGGCACGAAGTTCAGCGACTGGATCCCGGTCTTCCACACGGTGGGCGAGGCGGTCCGCGAGACCGGCGCCAACGCGACGGTGATCTTCGTCCCGCCTGCTGGCGCGGCCGACGCGATCGCCGAGGCGACGCTCGCTGGGATCCCGCTCGTCGTCTGCATCACCGAGGGGATCCCGATCCTCGACATGGTGCGGGTGAAGCGGCTGCTCGTGGAGCACCCGGAGACGAGGCTGCTCGGCCCGAACTGCCCGGGCGTCATCACGCCGGAGCAGTGCAAGATCGGCATCATGCCGGGCCACATCCACAAGCCGGGCTCGGTCGGGATCGTCTCGCGCTCGGGGACGCTCACCTACGAGGCGGTCGGCCAGCTCAGCGCGGTCGGCCTCGGTCAGTCCACGGCGATCGGCATCGGCGGCGACCCGGTGCACGGGCTCGACTTCATCGACTGCCTGAAGGCGTTCGAGGCGGATCCGGAGACCGAGTCGGTGATCATGATCGGCGAGATCGGCGGCTCCGACGAGGAGGCTGCGGCGCGCTTCATCGCCGACCGGATGACGAAGCCGGTCGTCGGCTTCATCGCCGGCAGGACGGCGCCTCCGGGGCGCAGGATGGGGCACGCGGGGGCGGTCGTCTCCGGCTCCAGCGGCTCGGCAGACGCGAAGCTGGCGGCGCTCGAGGCGGCCGGCGTCCGGATCGCCCCAGGGCCGCACGCGATGGGGAAGACGATGTACGACCTGCTCCACCACGCCCATCCTCACCGGGCGCGGCGGACGGACGAGCAGGGCGCGGCTACAGAGGCCGCGTAGCGAAGTGACGGGTGAAGCGATGCAGCACGGGTGAAGTGGTCGTCCAGCACGGGTGAAGTGGCCCGGAGTGCGCGAGCGCCTTGAAGGGGCAGTCTCGCGTGCTCCGGGCGTTGTCTTGCCCGGGACCGGTCGCTCACTTCACCGGGGCCGCCGCGACGAGCCCGGCGATCAGCTCGACGATCTTCCCGAGGTCGTCGCCGCGGATCGGCCCGCGCTGGACGTGCGCGACCTTCCCGTCGGCCGCGATCACGAGGACGACCGAGGTGTTGTTGCAGTCGCCGAGCTTCCACGCCTTGGCGAGCGCGTGGTCCGGATCCGTGAGGATCGTCGACTTGTACTTCGCGATCTTGTCGCGGACCGCCTTCCGGATGAGGAAGTTGGGCGCCTTCGAGTCGGCGAGGTTCACGACGCCCAGGCCGCGGTACCGCTGCTCGTCGAACTTCCGCGCCTTGATCGCGTCGGCGAGCGGGTCGTTCATGTCCTTCTCGTCGGCGTCCGTGTAGAAGACGGCCAGCACCTTGGCCCCCAGGTCGGGGAGCTTCGCGGGCTTGTCCGAGGCGTCGCGCAGCTCGGGGTTCGGGAGCGTCTCGCCCACCTCCGCGGCTGCCCCGAGGCAAGGGGCGGCGCCGAGGAGCAGGAGCGCGGCGACGGCATGGAGCGACGGCTTCGAGGGCTTCGGCATGTGTTTGCCTCCAGTCCCCGCATCCTACCTAGCGCCGCCTGCCTCGCGCCATGGCACGGTCCATCTCCCGCTTCGACTCCCGCTCCGCGATGGCGTCACGCCTATCCTCGTGGGTGCGCCCCCGCCCGAGCCCCAGCTCGACCTTGGCCCAGCCGTCCTTGAAGTAGAGCTGGAGCGGGACGAGCGTGTAGCCGCGCTGCTCGATCCTCCCGCGCAGCCGCTCGATCTCGGCGCGGTGGAGGAGGAGCTTGCGCTCGCGGAGCGGCGCGTGGCCGAAGTGGGCCGCCTGCGCGTACTCGCCGATCCGGCAGTTGACGAGGTACAGCTCGTCGCCCTTCACCTGGGCGTAGGCGTCGGCGAGGTTGACGTTGGCGTCCCGCAGCGACTTCACCTCGCTGCCGGTGAGCGCGAGGCCGGCCTCGATCCGATCCTCGATCTCGTACTCGAACCGGGCGCGGCGGTGGGTCGCGACGACCTTCACGCCCTCGGGCGGCTTCTTGCCGCCCCCCGAAGCGTGCCGGCTCATGGCAGCTTCACGTTGTCGATGAGCCGCGTCTTGCCGAGGTAGGCCGCGACGAGCGCCATCGACCCCGGCGCGGCGCGCGTCACCGGGGCGAGCGTGTCCGGGTGGACGATCTCGACGTAGTCGAGCTGATCCGCCGCGGCCGCCAGCGTCCCCTCGATCGCGGCGCGGAGCGTCGCGGCGTCGCGC
>JBAVTL010000323.1:0-2855 GCA_049696175.1 Anaeromyxobacteraceae bacterium | reverse complement strand
CGCCGGCGGGCTCGCGGCGATCCCCGCGCGGCTCCTCTGGAAGGTGCCCGGCCGCTGCCGGCTGGAGCTGACGCCGGTGGGCGTCGAGGACGCGGAGCGGCCCTACATCCTCGTGCGCGACGACGCCGTGACCGGTGACGCCGAGCTGACGCGCGATCCGTCCTTCAGGGCCCTCGCGCGCGCGGTCTGCGCGCTGCTCGCCGTCGCGCCGGATTCCGGGGACGCCGACCGGCCCTGGGCGGCGTCGCTCTCGAAGCGTGGCGTGGCGCTCAGGGGATCGTCGCTCGGGCGCTTCGACGGCCGCGTCTCCTACGTCATCGGCGGCCACCCGACCGACCCCAAGCCACTCGCCTGGATCGACAAGGAGAGCTTCCAGCCGGTCCGGCTCCTCTTCCTGGAGGCAGGCAAGATGACCGACGTCCGCTTCCTCGGCTGGGGCTCGCCCACGGGCGGCGACTGGGCCCCTCGCGCCCTCGAGGTCCACGCCGCTGGCGTCCTCCAGCTCCGGCTCACGACCGAGAAGGCGTCGGCGAATCCGCGGCTGGCCGAGCTGCTCTTCCGGTGACGGGGGACGTCGGGAGCCCCTCACCGAGGCGACGGCGCGCGCCAGCGCCGCGCCGCGCGGTCAGACCTGGAAGAGCGGCGTCGAGAGGTACTTCTCTCCGCGATCGGGGAAGATCGTCACGATGACGCCGGACCCGATCTCCTCGGCCAGCTTGCGGGCGGCCCACAGGGCCGCGCCGCTGCTCATCCCGACGAAGATCCCCTCCTCGCGCGCGATGCGGCGCGCGAGGTCGAAGGCGTCCTCGGTCTCGATCATGATGTGGCGGTCGATCTTCTTCGCGTCGTAGATGGCGGGGACGATCGCCTCGTCCAGGTTCTTGAGCCCCTGGATGTAGTGGCCGAGCACCGGGTGGGCGCTCACGATCTTCACGTTCGGCAGCCGCTCCTTGAGCGCCAGCCCGACCCCCATGAGCGTCCCGCTCGTGCCGAGCGCCGACACGAAGTAGTCGATCCGGCCGCCCATCTGCTCCAGCAGCTCCTGCGCCGTCCCGTCGTAGTGGGCCAGCTGGTTGTACTGGTTCGAGAACTGGTCGGGCATGAAGTACCGCTCGGGGAAGTCGCGCACCAGCTCGCGCGCCCTGATGATGGCGCCGTCCGTCCCCTTCGTGGGATCGGTCAGCGTCACCGTCGCGCCGAAGGCCTGGATCATCTTGCGCCGCTCGATCGAGACCGCCTCGCTCATCACGATCTCGACGGCGTAGCCCTTCACGCTGCCGATCATCGCGAGGCCGATGCCGGTGTTGCCGCTCGTCGGCTCGATGATGGTCTTCCCCGGCGTGAGCGCCCCCTCGCGCTCCGCCTGCTCGATCATCTTGAGCGCGATCCGGTCCTTGATGCTGCCCGTCGGGTTGAACCCCTCCAGCTTCGCGTAGATCTGCACGCGGGGGTTCGGGTTGAGGTTGCGGATCCGGACCATCGGCGTGACGCCGATGAGGTCGAGGATGCTGTCTGCGGGCGGAGGCGGCGCGATCGTCGGTGCCATGCGGGGGCGCAGTCTACGCCAACCTGGCCCGGAGCCGCGGGTGATCCACCTGCCACGTCACTGCAGCTGGTACGTCACCGACGCCGAGATCGGGATGAGGTTGGCGTTCGCCTCGGCGGAGACGTGGAAGAAGACGAAGTAGGCGTAGGCGCCGTTGTCGATCTTCCCGCCCTTCACGTCTTCGGTCTCCGCGCGGCGGACCACGCCCTGCGCGTCCTGCGTGGTGATGGCCGCCAGCACCGAGTCGTCGCTGCGATAGAGATACGCCGCGCCGTCCACCCGCTCGGCGGCGTCGAAGTAGGTGTAGGAGAACTTCGTGACCACGGCGCCGTCGGGGAGCGGGATCGGCGCCACGAGGAAGTCATCCTCGCCGGAGGTCTGGAAGCGCCCCACCCCGCCAGGCACCGTCCCCTGGGCGGTGCCGGTGGTCGAGTGACGCGGCATCGCCGTCACCGCCGCGACGGAGACGACGCTCCTCGGGAGCCGCTGGCAGACGACGCTCCCGTCCGCGCCGACGCGCCGGATCGCCGACCCTGGCGCGCAGGTGCCCGTGATCCGCGCCTGCTTCGCCTCCAGCAGCTCGGCGGTCTTCACGATCTCGTCCGAGTGCATCTCCAGCGCGCCCGTCACCTCGGGTGGCATCACCCGGAAGGGGAGCCTGCCGCTGGTGACCTGCGCGGCGTCGATCGGATGGTCGGTGGGGTAGTCGGACGGCGCCGGCCGCGCGCCGGGGCGAGCCTCGGCGGAGCTGACGCGAGCAAGGGTCGCCATGGAGAGCGCGCCTGCAGCGGCGGCACCGAGCGCGGCGATGACGGCACCCTTGCGCATCCGTCCCTCCCCTCCGCCCTTCTACCACGGGCTCGCGGCAGGCGCGGAGCCCCCGCTCGGTACGTACCCATCTCCCCGCGGTAGACTGCGCGCGTGCTCGTCGAGGTCGCCGTCGCCGCCGCGGTCCGCGGAACCTTCACCTATCGCGTTCCGCACGCCCTCGCCGGCGAGGTGACGCTCGGGCAGCGCGTCGCCGTGCCGTTCGGAAAGAGCAAGCGCGCGACGGGGTACGTCGTCGGCTTCCCCACCGCGCCGCCCAAGGGCTTCGAGCTGCGCGACGTGACCGAGGTCCTGGACGCCGTCCCGCCCTTCACGCCCAAGCTCATCGAGCTGATCCGCTGGGCCGAGGAGTACTACCTCGTGCCACCCGGGGAGCTGCTCCGCGCCGCGCTGCCGCCCGGCCTCAACACCCGCGGCGGGGAGGCGGGGCCGACGCGGCGTGGCGTCGAGTACGCCGCCGCCGATCCGTCGGCCTCGGAGG
>JBAVTL010000322.1:0-7320 GCA_049696175.1 Anaeromyxobacteraceae bacterium | reverse complement strand
CGCCGGCGCGGGCGGAGCCTCAGCCGCGGGCGGAGCCTCAGCCGCGGGAGGAGCCTCGGCCTCGCGCGGAGCCTCGGCCCCGAGAGGAGGAGCCGGAGCCCGTGGCGCGGGTCACCCCGATCGGACGCCCTCCAGCCGCGTTCGGCTGGCCGCTCAAGGGCGTCCTGTACGGCCGCTTCGGCGTCCGGAGCGGCCGGCGGCACGACGGGATCGACCTGGCCGCTCCGGAGGGGACGCGGGTCAGCGCCGCCGCCGCCGGCGAGGTCATCTACGTCGGCGAGCAGGCGGGCTACGGCCGGATCGTAATCCTCCGTCACGCCGGAGGGCTGGTGACGCTCTACGCGCACATGCGGCGGTCGCTCGTGGACGAGGGGGCGCGGATCGACCGCGGCGATCCCGTCGGCGAGGTGGGGCAGACCGGGAGGACGAGCGGCCCCCACCTCCACTTCGAGATCCGTGACGGGACACGGCCCCGCAACCCGCTCCTTTACCTCAACTGACGTGGGCTGCGCCCCTCACGGGAACCCGTGATAGAAACCTCCTCCATGGATGCCGTCCGCGCCCGGATTCGCGACGTCCCCGACTTCCCGCAGAAGGGGATCGTCTTCAAGGACATCACACCCGTCCTCTCCGACCCCAAGCTCTTCCGCACGGTGATCGACGCCTTCGTCGCCCGCTGGAAGGGCGAACGGATCGACAAGGTGGTCGCGATCGAGTCGCGGGGCTTCATCTTCGGAGCGCCGCTCGCGTACGCGCTCGGCGCCGGCTTCACCATCGTGCGGAAGCCCGGGAAGCTGCCCTGGGAGGTCATCCGCGAGTCGTACTCGCTCGAGTACGGCGAGAACGTGCTCGAGCTCCACGTCGACGCGGTGGGGCCGCACGACCGCGTCCTGATCGTGGACGACGTCCTCGCCACGGGCGGAACGGCCGACGCCGTCGGCCGGCTCGTCACCCGCCAGGGGGCGCACCTCGTCGCCTTCTCGTTCCTCGTGGAGCTCGGCTTCCTCCACGGCGCGCGCCGGCTCGGCCCGGAGCGGGTCCACTCGCTCCTGGCCTACTGAGCTCCCGATGAGCGCCGACCCAGCAGCGCGACGCGTCCTGATCGCGCTCACCGGGGCGGCGCTCCTCCTCGCCGGCCTCCTCATCGCGCCCTTCTGGGGATCGATCCTGGTCGCGGCGGTCTTCGCGGCGGTCCTCCGGCCGCCGATGGAGTGGCTGGCCGCGAGGCTTCGCAGGCGGCGCCACCTCGCCGCGGCGCTGATCACCCTGGCGCTGATCCTGGCCGTCGCCGTTCCGCTCGCGACGCTGGCGACGGTCCTCGTCTCACAGGCGATCTCCGGCGTGGCCTGGCTGCGCGCGGCCCTGGAGAGCGAAGGGGTCGCGGGGCTCCTCGGCCAGCTCCCGTCCGCGCTCCGCCCGGTCGCGGAGCAGCTGCTGGGAGCGCTGCCGCGGGCTCAGGAGGAGCTGCAGGCGCTCGTCGGCAGGAGCGGCGGGCAGGCCGCGGCCGCGTTCGGAGGCATCCTCGCGGCGACCGGCGGCGCGCTGCTGCACGCCGGGATCTCGCTGGTGCTCTTCTACTTCCTGCTCGTCGACGGGACGAGGCTCGTCGCGTGGGCGGAGGCCTCGCTGCCGCTCCCGCCCGGACAGCTCCGGACGCTGCTGCTGGAGTTCAAGCGGACCGCGTCGGCCGTGCTCGTCGCCACGCTCGGCACCGCTGGAATCCAGACGGTCGCCGGGCTCATCGGCTACGTCATCGGCCGCGTGCCGAACGTGATCTTCCTCTCCTTCGTCACCTTCGTCGTCGCGCTCATCCCGGCGGTCGGGGGGACCGTGGTGGTGATCGCGACGGGGCTCATCCAGCTCGCGCTGGGCCACACGGCGAGCGGCGTCTTCCTGCTCGTCTGGGGGGCGGCCGTCGTCTCCACCGTCGACACGCTGGCGCGCCCCTGGCTCCTGCGCGGCGGCATGGCGCTGCACGGCGGGATCGTCTTCTTCGCGCTCATCGGCGGCCTCGCGGCGTTCGGCCCGATCGGCATCCTGCTCGGGCCGCTCACCGTCACGTTCCTGATGGCGGTGATCAGGATGTGGAAGCTCAGCTCGGCTTGAAGGCGCGGAACGCCAGCAGGGTCTCGGTGTTCCGGACTCCCGGGATCCTCTGGAGCGTGTCCGGGATGAGGTCCCCGAACGCCTCGTAGGTCGGGGCGAAGAGCTTGACGAGCAGGTCCCAGGCCCCGGTCACCGAGTGCACCTCGCTCACGCCGTCGAGCTCCATGATGGCGTTCGCCACCTCCTCGAGACGCCCCAGCTCGCACTTCACCATCACGAACGCCGCCTTCATCGCGCCACCTCCGTTGAGGAGATCTCTACCACGGCGGACGGCGGACGATCGGGCCGCTACCCCTCCAGCAGGCCGTGGCACTTCTTGTACTTCTTGCCCGAGCCGCAGGGGCAGGGGTCGTTGCGGCCGACCTTCGGCTGCGCGCGGACCATCGTCTCCTGCTTCGGCGCGGGGGCGCCCTCGTCGCCGCCGCCCGCCTCCGCGTGGCTCTCGGTGATGCGCTGCATCGCGCGGCGCTGGAGCGCGAGCCGCTTCTGCTCGATCTCCTCGGCCGACTCCTGGCGGACCAGCTGCAGCCGGAGGATCTGCCCGATGACCGCGCTCTTCACGCGCCAGGTCATCTGGACGAACATCTCGTAGCCTTCCTTCTTGTACTCCTGCTTCGGATCCTTCTGGCCGTACGAGCGGAGGCCGATCCCCTGCCGCAGGTGGTCCATCGAGAGCAGGTGGTCCTTCCAGAGCTGGTCGATCGCCTGGAGGTACAGGTACTGCTCGTACCTGCGCAGCACCGGCACGCCGTCCGCGTCCGCGCCGAGCTCCTCCTCCTTGCGGAGGTAGCCCTTCTCGACGACGGAGAAGACCTGCTCCTTGATCGCCTCGCGGGCGTCCTGCGCGCGGCCGGACGGCTGCGCGAACCTCATGTCGACCCCGAACTGCTCCTTCACCTGCGCGGAGAGCGCCTCGAGGTCCCAGTCTGCGAGCCGCTGCGGGCAGGCGGCCTCGACCATGTCGATGACGAGGTCCTCGATGAGGTCGAGGACCTGCGCGCGCTGGTCCTCCAGGGTCCAGACCCGCTCACGCCGCGTCTTCACGTGCGTCTTCGGATCCTCGTCGTACTCGACGACCGGGACGCCGGCCCCGAAGCCGAGGACCATGCGGCGCAGCCCGTAGATCGAGCGGCGCTGCTGGTTCATGACGTCGTCGTACTCGAGCGTGTTCTTCCGGATGTCGAAGTTGTGCCCCTCGACCTTCTTCTGCGCCCCCTCGATCGACTTCGTCAGCCAGGGGTGCTCGATCTGCTCCCCCTCCTTCATGCCGAGGCGGGTCATGAGCCCCTGGATCCGCTCGGATCCGAAGATGCGCATGAGGTCGTCCTCGAGGGACAGGAAGAAGATCGAGGAGCCCGGGTCACCCTGCCGCCCGGCGCGGCCGCGGAGCTGGTTGTCGATGCGGCGCGACTCGTGGCGCTCGGTGCCCACGATGTGGAGGCCGCCCGCCGCCACCACCTCGTCGTGCTCGGCGGCGGTCTGCGCCTCGAGCCGCGCGATCGTCTCGTGGAGCCGCTGCTCCCACTCCTGGCGGCGGGCGAGGAACGACGCCTCGTCCTCTCCCTCCATCGGCGCGTCAGGCTGCGGCCCGACCTCGTGCCGCGCCATCATCTCGGCGTTGCCGCCCAGGATGATGTCGGTGCCTCGGCCGGCCATGTTGGTCGAGATGGTGACCGCGCCCTTGCGCCCAGCCTGCGCGACGATCTCGGCCTCGCGGGCGTGGTGCTTGGCGTTCAGGACGTTGTGACGGACGCCCCGCTTCTTGAGGAGCGACGCGACGACCTCGCTCTTGGCGACCGAGACGGTGCCGACGAGGACGGGCTGCCCCTTCTCGTTCCGCCGCGCGATCTCCTCGCAGATGGCGTCGAACTTCTCCCGCTCGCTGCGGTAGACCAGGTCCTCCGAGTCCTTGCGGACGTTCACCTTGTTGGTGGGGACGACGACGACGTCGCGGTTGTAGGTCTTGGCGAACTCCTCCGCCTCGGTGTCGGCCGTGCCGGTCATGCCGGCCAGCTTCGAGTACATGCGGAAGTAGTTCTGGAAGGAGATGGTGGCGAGGGTCTGGTTCTCCGCCTCGATCTTGACCCCCTCCTTCGCCTCGACCGCCTGGTGGAGGCCGTCGGACCAGCGCCGGCCCGGCATGAGCCGGCCGGTGAACTCGTCGACGATGATGACCTCGCCCTCCTTCACGACGTAGTCCACCTCGTTCCGGTAGAGGTGGTGGGCGCGGAGCGCCTGCTCGACGTGGTGGAGGACCTCGATGGAGTCGGCGTCGTAGAGGTTCTGGACGGAGAGCTTCTTCTCCATCTTCTCCACGCCGGCGTCGGTCATGACGACCGTCCGCGCCTTCTCGTCCACGGTGAAGTCGGCGTCGCGGATCATCGACGGGATGACCTGGTTCACCTTGTAGTAGAGCTCGGACGACTCGTCCGAGGGGCCGGAGATGATGAGCGGGGTGCGGGCCTCGTCGATGAGGATCGAGTCCACCTCGTCGACGATCGCGAAGTTCAGCTCCCGCTGAACGTAGTCCTGCAGCCGGAACTTCATGTTGTCGCGCAGGTAGTCGAAGCCGAACTCGTTGTTCTGGCCGTACGTGACGTCGGCGGCGTAGGCGTCCTGCCGCTCCGCGTCCGTGACGCCGTGGACCACGACGCCGGTCCGCATCCCGCAGAACTTGAAGAGGCGCCCCATCCACTCCGAGTCGCGCCGGGCGAGGTAGTCGTTCACCGTGACGACGTGGACGCCGCGGCCCGAGAGGGCGTTGAGGTAGCTGGGGAGGGTCGCGACGAGGGTCTTGCCCTCGCCGGTCTTCATCTCGGCGATCTTGCCGGAGTGGAGGACCGCGCCGCCCAGGAGCTGGACGTCGAAGTGGCGCATCCCGAGCGCCCGGACGCCCGCCTCGCGCACCAGCGCGAAGGCCTCCGGCATCAGCTCGTCGAGCGAGCGCCCCTTCTGCTGGACCTGCTCCTTCCACTCTGCGGTGAGCCGCGCGAAGTCCTCGTCGCGGAGCGCCTTCATGCGCGGCTCGAGCTCGGCGACGCGCGCGACCAGCGGCCGGAGCCGCTTGATCTCACGCTCGTTCTTGGTACCGACGATCTTCTTCAGGACGTAGCTGAACATTGGATCCTCCCTCGACCGCGCCATGGGGCGGGGCCGAGGCGACCTCGGGGTGCGCTCCGCTGTGAGGGCGCGCCGCTCGGTTCGCGGCGTGCCGGCGCGTCACTCGAGGATGAACTTGCGGGGGTTCTGCGGGATTCCGTTGAGGCGCACCTCGTAGTGGAGGTGCGGACCCGTCGACCGACCGGTGTTCCCCACCGCCGCCACCCTCGCGCCGCGCTCCACGTGATCGCCGAGGTGGACGAAGATCTCGGAGAGGTGGCCGTAGCGCGTCTTCACGCCGTAGCCGTGGTCGATCACCAGCACCTTGCCATAGCCGCCTTCCGTGCCTACGAAGACGACCGTGCCGTCGGACGGGGCCGCCACCGGCTGCCCGTGCGGCGTCGCGATGTCGAGCCCCTCGTGCATGGACCGGTCGCCGGCCCACGGATCGGTCCGGACGCCGAACTCGCTGGTCGTCCAGCCGTGCACCGGCCAGATGGTCGGCGTCGAGGCGAGGAGCGCCTGCTGGTCGTCGAAGTACTCCTGGAGCTGGCGCAGGCTCGCCTCCTGCCGGGAGGTGTCCCCCTCGAGCGACGCGAGGCGGCCCGGCAGCGCGGTGAGCGGCGCCTGGGCTGCCGGCGCTGGGCCTGGGACGGACGAGACGTCCGGATCCGGCGCGCCCACCGGGCCGATGGCCAGGTTCCGCTCCGGATCCTGGAGCTGTGAGACCGCCGTGCGGAGCTTGGCGTCGAACCGCTCCACCCGATCGAGGGTCGCGGTGATGTGGGCGACCTTCTCCTGGACGAGCTGCATCTGCGCCCGGAGCTGGTTGTTCTCCTCCTTGAGCACCATGTTCTCACCGGCGGCGCCCAGGAGCGTGAAGTAGTGGATGAGGGAGACGAGGCCGACGAGCGCGACGGCGGCGGCGGCGTAGCCGCCGTTCATGAGCCAGCGCCGCGGTAGCCGGAACTTCCGGACCGCCTGCGAGTGGTCGCTGACCACTATCAACGTGAAGACCTGCGACTTCGGAGGCGTCGCCATCCCGTTCCCGTGTCTGAAGCGCCCTTGGGACCCGACCGCGAACGGCAGCATGCCGCCCTGCGGCCCCGGGACACCCGGGCAATCAACCCCCCGGATACTAGACGGCGGGAGTCCTTGTCAAGAAAGGCATTTCTGCCAGTATGGCCCTAAAGGACTATTCACTGACTGGCTCAGTCGCGTGCGCATCCGGGCCGGCTCCGGACGGCCCCTCCACGCGCGCGATGATGACGGTGATGTTGTCGTCACCCCCCCGCTCGTTGGCGAGGGCTACGAGCCGCTCGGCCGCCTCGATCGGCGGGGCCGCCACGGCGACCGAGAGGATCTCGGCGTCCTCGACCATGTTCGAGAGCCCGTCGCAGCAGACGACGAGCTGATCGCCGGCCTGCATGTCGATCCCCATGAGGTCGACCGCCACGGTCCGCTCGAAGCCTACCGACCGCGTGATGATGTTCTTGAACCGGCTGGTCCTGGCCTCCTCGGGGCTGATGGCGCCCGCCTTGATCTGCTCGTTGACGAGCGAGTGGTCCTCCGAGACCTGGTAGATCTTCTTGTCTCGCAGCAGGTAGCAGCGGCTGTCGCCGACGTGGGCGACGAACGCGTGGGGGCCGTGCATCAGCGCCGCCGTGACCGTCGTCCCCATCCCCGAGAGGTCGGGATCGGCCTGGGCCGCCTCGAAGATGGCGGCGCTCGCGGCCTCGACGGCCTGACGCATCACGTCAGGGAGCGGGCTCTGCTCGATGCCGGTCGGTCGCTCGAAGGCTCCGCCGAGGGACTCCCGGGCAGCTCGGACTTCGCGCTGGATGGTCTCCACCGCGAGCCTGGAGGCGTGCTCGCCGCCGGCGTGACCACCCATCCCATCCGCGATCACCAGGAGCCCGAGATCGAGATCGACGAGGAACGAGTCCTCGTTATGGTCGCGCCTCATCCCGACGTCGCTGACGCCGTGAGCCGAGATCTGTAGCTCCCCACTGCCCGCCACGGTGGCGCAGCCTAACCTCGCGATCCTCCTAGGGTCAACGAAAGCCTTGGCTAACTGGCGTCGACCGACCTGCGCGCCGCCGCGCGGCTTGGCGC
>JBAVTL010000321.1:0-2798 GCA_049696175.1 Anaeromyxobacteraceae bacterium | reverse complement strand
GACCGCGGCGGCGACGAGGGCGGTGGGCGGCGCGGCTTCGGCCGTCGCAAGGTCTGCCGCTTCTGCGCCGAGAAGGCGGCCAAGGTCGATTACAAGGACCAGGGGCAGATGAAGTACTTCCTGACCGAGCGCGGCAAGATCATCCCGCGCCGGATCAGCGGCAACTGCGCCAAGCACCAGCGCGAGGTCGCGACCGCGGTCAAGCGGGCGCGCATGCTCGCCCTCCTGCCCTACACCGTCGGGCAGGCGTAAGAGGAGGCCGACATGAAGCTCATCCTCCGTGAAGACGTGGAGAACCTCGGCCGCGGCGGCGACGTCGTCGACGTGAAGCCCGGCTACGGCCGCAACTTCCTGCTCCCCCGTGGGCTGGCCGTTGCCGCCAACACCCGGAACATCCGCGAGATCGAGCACCAGAAGGCGGTCGCGACCGCCAAGGCCGTGAAGCTCAAGGCCGGCGCCGAGGCGATCGCCAAGCGGCTCAACGAGACCCCAGTGACGCTGAAGCGCAAGGTCGGCGAGCAGGACAAGCTCTTCGGCTCCGTCACCGCGCTCGACATCGCCGAGGCCCTCGCCGCCCGTGGCCTGGAGATCGATCGCCGCTCGATCGACCTCTCCGAGCCCATCAAGACGGTGGGCGACTTCGAGGTGGGCGTGAAGCTCCACCACGACGTCATCGGCAAGGCCAAGGTGAAGGTCGAGGCCGAGGCGTAGTCCTCGCCCGGCTCGTCGTCCCCGAGGGGGGCCGTGGCTCACGCCGCGGCCCCTCTTTCATTTCTCCATCCTCTGCTACCTTCCGCGGATGGACGGCTACAAGAAGCTGCTCGCCTACAACGAGCGGTGGGTCGCGGCGCGGCTCCGGGAGAACCCCGGCTACTTCTCGCGGCTCAAGGACGACCAGACGCCCGAGTACGTCTGGATCGGCTGCTCGGACAGCCGCGTCCCGGCCGAGGTGGTGACCGGCTGCGAGCCCGGGGACCTGTTCGTCCACCGGAACGTGGCCAACATGGTCGTCTACACCGACCTGAACCTCCTGACCGTCCTCAACTACGCGGTCACGCAGCTCCGGGTCCAGCACGTGATCGTCTGCGGTCACTACGGCTGCGGCGGCGTGCGGGCGGCGATGTCGTCGAGGAGCCAGGGCCCGCTGAACCGCTGGCTCCGCAGCATCAAGGACGTCTACCAGAAGCACGAGCGCGAGCTCCTGGCGCTCGAGGACTTCGAGGCGCGCTTCCGCCGGCTGGTCGAGCTGAACGTGATCGAGCAGGTCGGGGATCTCGCCAAGATGTCCCTCATCCAGCGCGCCTGGAGCGAGGAGCAGCGCCCCTGGCTCCACGGGTGGGTCTACGACGTCCACACCGGCAAGCTGCGGGAGCTCACGCTCCTCACGCACGAGCACCGCGTGGAGGACATCCACCGGTACGACTTCTCCGACGGGGGGTGACGCGCGAGGTGGGGCCTCGCCTCACCGGCAGACGCGCACCGCGCCCTCGCGCGACGGCCGGAGCGGCTCGAGCGCCCGGATGCGGCGCCTGGCCTCCGCCGTCCCCGGTCCGTCGAGCTCGGACGCCGAGCGGTACGCGGCGACGGCACGCTGCGCCAGCCCGCGGACGGGCGCCAGCCAGTAGGCCTCCTCCAGCGCCCGCGCCTGCCAGAGCCGCGCCTCCTGGGCGACGGCCGGTGAGCTGGGGTGCGCCTGCAGGAGCTCGACCGCGCGACGGGCGACGTCGTCCGGAGTGCACGGGGTGGCGGTCGGGATCAGCTTGAGCGCCTCCTGCTCGATCCGGCCGGCCGCGGCCCGCAGCTCCGCCACGGCGTCAGACGCCGGGAGGTGCTGCGCGACGCCTGCCAGCAGCGCGAGCGCCTGCGGGAAGCGGCCGTCCTTCGCGAGCGCCTCGGCCACCTGGATGGCCGCCGTCCCCGAGGCGCTGCCCGGCCCGAGCGCCAGGACGTCGTAGCGTCCGGCTCCCTGCTCCGCCCGCAGCTGGACCAGGACGGGAGCGCTCGCCCGCGTGACGGCACCCAGCGGGACGAAGAGCACCTTCCCCGCCCCCGCCTTCCCGGCGGGCTCGAAGCGGACCCTGTCGGCGGGGCGCGGCGGCGCGAGGTCCTCCGCGTCCGGCGCCCAAGTCTGCGCGGAGAGTGCGAGCCCCTCCGAAGGCACCGCCAGGAAGAGCTCGGGCCGCTCGCCCTCGCCGCGCGGCGCCACCCCGTACAGGTCGGGATCGTCCGTCGACGTCGCGGCGTGGACGATCGTCCCCTCGCCCAGCGGGTTGCGCGCGGCGAGAGAGCTCCACTCGGCGTACCGGACGTATCGCTCCGACACCGAGTCGGGCCGGTCGTTCGGCTCGACCTCCTCGCCGGGCCTGGGATCGGCGAGCCGGACCTCGAGGACGTAGCCGTCGGTCGGCTTCTCGACCGGACCGGCGGCGTCCCTGTGGCGCTCGCGGACGGCGAGGAAGTAGGTGCCGGGCTCGACCGCCGCGGCGAGGCTCTCCCCCTGCCCCTCACCGCCACGGTCAACGTTGGCGACGAGCGGGGCGGCGCTGCGTCCCCCGCCCTCGTCGCGCTGGCGGTTCAGGGTGAGCGCGACGTCGAGCCCCCGGATGCCGTCGCCCTTCCGATCCCCCGACCACTCCGCGACGAGGACGGCAGCCCCGGCGCCGGCGGGGACGTCGACCCGGTAGACGTCCACGTCCCCAGTCGTGTCGGTGAGCCTGGCGCCGACGTGGCCGCGCATCAGCGCGACGCCGCGGGCGGCGCGGCCGTCCGGCCCCGCGGGGATGGGCAGCGGGTTGGCC
>JBAVTL010000320.1:0-2090 GCA_049696175.1 Anaeromyxobacteraceae bacterium | reverse complement strand
CGCGAGACCCTTCGACGCCGAGTACTTCGTGATCGCCGCCGTGAGCGTCGTCTTACCGTGGTCCACGTGACCGATCGTCCCGACGTTCACGTGCGGCTTGTTACGCTCGTACTTTTCCTTGGCCATGTTGCGCTCCTCTGTGTTCGGCGGCGGGCGTTCCGGCTTCCCTGCACGCTGTGATGACTGGAGCCCTCGTCCAGGATTGAACTGGAGACCTCGTCCTTACCAAGGACGCGCTCTACCAACTGAGCTACGAGGGCCTATTCTCTGTCTCGGCCTCACTGGAGCGGGAAACGGGATTCGAACCCGCGACATTCAGCTTGGAAGGCTGACGCTCTACCAACTGAGCTATTCCCGCAAGTTTCGCTGCGAACTTCGTCCTCGACCCTTCGGGTTCGGAAGGCTGACTTCTTGGTGGAGGGGGGTGGATTCGAACCACCGAAGGCGTAAACCGGCAGATTTACAGTCTGCTCCCTTTGGCCGCTCGGGAACCCCTCCAAACTCTCTTGATCGTCCTCGTTGGACCTCTGAACCCCACGCTCTTCTGGAGCTGGCGGTGGGATTCGAACCCGCGACCTGCTGCTTACAAGGCAGCTGCTCTGCCAACTGAGCTACGCCAGCGAAACGACTGGAGACTGCTGCAGGAGCGTCGCCTCGGCCGAGCTGAGGACAAGCCGGTCCTGCGGTGTGGAGCCGCGTCTTTTAGACAGGGGGACGATTATTGTCAAGTAGGGAAGCCGGAAGGCCTTTTCTGGTTCGCCGCGGCGCGCTGCCGCGCCGCCTCGTAAAGGGCCACGGCAGCGCTCGCCGAGACGTTGAGACTCTCGAATCCACCCGTCATGGGGATACGCGCCACGAAGTCGCAGGAGCGCCTCACGAGGGGGCGGACCCCCTCCCCCTCGGAGCCCAGGACGATGGCCATCGGACCGACCAGGTCGGTCTGCTCCAACGTCCTCTCGCCGTCGGCTGCGAGCGCCACGGTCCAGATCCCAGCGCCCTTGAGTTCTTCCAGTGATCTCGCAATGTTCGTCACGCGAGCCACCTTGCAGCGCTCGACGGCACCCGCCGACGCCTTGGCCACGACAGGGGTGATGCCGACGGCCCTGTCGCGCGGGATGACGACTCCGTGGGCTCCGAGCGCCTGCGCCGAACGGATGATGGCCCCCAGGTTGTGAGGATCCTCCACCCCATCCAGGACGACGACCAGGGGAGGCTGCCCAGCCTCGCCGGCGGCCGCCATCAGCTCGTCGAGCTCCGAGTACCGGAAGTCGGCGACGACCGCCACCGCCCCCTGGTGCCGGTCGCTCCCGGAGAGCTTGTCGAGCCGCGCCCGCGGCGCATGGCGGACGGTCGCACCCAGCTCCCTTCCGAGCCGCTCCAGCTCTGGCGCCGCCTTCACGCCGCCCTCCTGGAGCCAGAGCTCGGACACCTCCCCGCCGGACTGGAGGAGCTCCCGAACGGGGTTCACGCCGTAGACGATCCGCACGCGGCCTCCGTCTCCGTCAGCGAACTTCGAGCGCCGCGGACGCGGTCTCGTTGCGGGTCACGCACCACGCCGGCTCCGTCTCCTTGCAGATCGCGAAGCGGAGGCTCGCATCGACCCGCTGTGCGCCTCCTGCCCCTGCGGTCACGGCGACCTCCCACCGGCGCCCCTTCGCGGCGGGGTCCAGCGCATCGGCGTGGCCGAGCGCCACCTTCGGGAGGGTGAGGCCTGCGCTCGGCGCGAGGGTGACCTTCAGCGGAAACTCGCGCTGAACATGCACGTCGGCGCGGGTCATCACGATCTCGACGGCGAGCGTGGCCTTGCCGCCGCGCGCGACCGCCGCAGGCGCGAGCTCGGCCCGGATCGCGTAGCTGCCCGCGGCCTCAGAGACAGCGTCGCCGGACGCCGTGGGCGCGGCCGCTGGTGTTGCCGCTGGTGTTGCCGCTGGTGTTGCCGCTGGTGTTGCCGCAGGCGGTGCCGGACGGCTGCCGGCGTCGCCGCAGGCGGTCAGGATGAGAGCGAGTGCGGCGACGGTCGGGATGGGACGAACCATTCAGGGCCTCGATTCGCGGCGTATATAGCATGGCGGTTCGGATCAGCCCCCGGT
>JBAVTL010000319.1:0-12066 GCA_049696175.1 Anaeromyxobacteraceae bacterium | reverse complement strand
GCGTCGAGCGCCTCGAGCTCGTCGGCGTCGAGCCGCCCGCCGTCCGCCCCCTTCTGCAGCGCCCCGTCGATCGAGACGGCGCGGTGGGCGCGGCGCGTGACGATCCGGTCGTCGGCGAACTTGAGCGTGGTCGGCGGGAGCAGCCCCTTCTCGGCGGCCTTCGCGAAGAAGGCCTCCATCGCCGACTGCTCGTAGGGGCCGACGGCGTAGCGCATCCGGCGGGTGAGGTAGCGCCTGTACCGCTCCGGGTCGCCCCCCTTCTCCCGCGCGAACTCCTGCGCGAGCTCGGTCCGCAGGCCGAGCCCCACCTGCGCGGCCCGGGTCAGCTCCGCGACGATCTCGGGCGTGATCACGCCGGGGCGCGCGGCGAAGACCGCGAAGACGAAGGGGAGGCCGGTGAGCCTGCTCCACTCCTCGCCGAGGTCGAGCATGTAGGGCTTCTTCGCGTCGAAGGCCCGGTCGCCGATGACGTGGGCCCCCTTCGTCCCGACCGCCCGCGGCACGGACTCCGCGGAGTCCATCGACGTGAACTTCGGGTGGAGTCCCATGGCGTCGAGCACGAGCTGCGCGAGGACGCGCGAGGTGCGTGAGGCCGTGTCGAGGTAGACCTCGTCCCACTCCTGCGGCGGCCGCTCGCCGACGAGCAGGACCGTCTCCACCGGACCGTCGCAGCCGAGGCCGATCCCGGGGACGATCTCGTAGTCCTTGCCGGCGATGGCGCCGATCGGGACGAGCGCCAGGTCCGCCTCGCCCGACTCGAGCATCGCGGCGCAGCCCGAGGGGATCGCCTTGACGAGCTCGACGAGCTTCGAGTCCCGGAGCCCAGCGGTGATGGGGTACGTGTTGAAGTAGGAGACGGCGGCAGTGCGGAGCTTCATGAGATCGCCCCCTCACCCTGACCCTCTCCCCCGGTGGGGGAGAGGGAAAACACCCGAAGGGTGTTGTAGAGGCTGTCGCGCTCGGCGGGGACGCGGCCGGCGGCGCGGATGAGTGCGTGGAAGCGCGCCTCGCTGAGCGCGGAGGGGACGGTGGAGCCGGCCATCTTGAAGACCTTCTCGTCGAGGACGGTGCCGTCGAGGTCGTCCACGCCGAAGGCGAGCGACGTCTGCGCCAGGTTCTCGCCGGCCGAGACCCAGTAGGCCTTGATGTGGTCGAAGTTGTCGAGGTAGAGGCGCGAGACCGCGAGCGTCCGGAGCGTGTCGATCCCGGTGGGCTTCGGGTAGGCCGTCCCGATCATGTTGTGATCGGGGTGGAAGGCGAGCGGGATGAAGACCTGGAAGCCGTGGGTCTCGTCCTGCGCCTCGCGCAGCCGGCGCATGTGGTCCACGCGCTCGTCGATCCGCTCGATGTGGCCGTAGAGCATGGTCGAGTTGGTCGGGATCCCGAGCCGGTGGGCGGTCCTGTGGACCTCGAACCACTGGTCGGCGGTCGCCTTGTCGTCGCAGATCTTCCGCCGGACCCGCGGCGCGAAGATCTCGGCGCCGCCGCCGGGCATCGTCTTCAGCCCCGCGCCCTGAAGCTCGCGCAGCACCTCCTCGTAGCTCTTCCCGTACTTCTCCGCCCAGTAGTGGATCTCGATGGCGGAGAAGGCCTTGATGGTCAGCTCCGGCCACGCGGCGTGGATCCGGCGCAGCAGCTCCGGGTAGTACTCCCACTCGAGCGTCGGGTGGAGCCCGGCCACCATGTGGACCTCGGTGATCCCGAGCGGACGCCGGGAGAGCACCTTCTCGACCGCCTCGTCGAGGGTCATCGTGTAGCCCGGCGACGCGGTCTCCCCCTCCTTCCGCGCGAACGAGCAGAACTTGCACATCGCGACGCAGACGTTGGTCGGGTTGAGGTGGACGTTCCGGTTGTAGAAGGCGAGGTCGCCGTGCCGCGCCTCGCGGACGTGGTTCGCGAGCGCGCCGAGCGCGGCGAGGTCCTTCGAGGCGAAGAGCCGGAGCGCGTCGTCGTCGGTGAGGCGGGTCCCAGCGAGCACCTTGTCGCGGATCGGGCCGAGCCCCTCGCGCTCCAGGGCGTCGTGGGCGAGCTTCGAGATGGCCACTAAGGTTCCTCCACGGGCTCCGCCGCAGGCGGCAGCCCGGTCCAGCGCTTCATGAGGTCGTTGGGCAGCCCGAGCTTGTCGAGCGCGCGCGCGACGACGGTGTCCACGAGCGCCTCGACGGTGGCGGGGCGCGAATAGAAGGAGGGGGCGGCCGGCAGGACGATCGCCCCGGCCTCGGTCACCTGGACGATCGCCCGGGCGTGCACGAGCGACAGCGGCGTCTCGCGCAGGACGAGGACGAGCCGGCGCCGCTCCTTCAGCATCACGTCGGCGGCGCGCCCGACGAGGTCGGTGGAGAGGCCGTGCGCGATCCGTGAGAGCGCCCCGGCCGAGCAGGGGATCACGATCATCGCGTCGTAGCCCGCCGAGCCGCTCGCGAAGGGGGCGGTGAAGTCGCGCGGGCTCCACGACTTCCAGGGGTACTCGGGAGCCGCGCCGACCTCGTGGTCCCAGACCTGCCGCCCGGTCTCCGTGAAGACCAGGTCGACGTGCAGCCCGAGCCCCTTCGCGTTGGCGGCGAGGAAGTCCAGCAGCCGCTTCGCGTAGGGCGCGCCGGACGCGCCCGAGATGGCGACGACGAGCTTCACGCCTTGATCGCCGTGACGAGCCCGCACACGCCGGGGAAGAGCGTCACGCCGCGGACGTCGCGGAAGCCGGCGCGCTCCGCCCCCGCGAGGAACTCGGGCATCGAGGCGAACTTCTCCATCGACTGGACGAGGTAGCGGTAGGCCTCGGGATCGGGCGAGAGGACGCGCCCCAGGATCGGGAGCGCCACGCGGTTGTAGAGGCCGTGGACGAAGCGCGGGCCGGCCGACTCGGCGCGGAAGAACTCGAGGATCCCGAGCCGGCCGCCGGGCTTCAGCACCCGGGCGATCTCGACGAGGCCGTTCTCCCAGTGATCGACGTTCCGGATGCCGAAGGTGACCGTGGCGAGGTCGAAGGAGGCGGCCTTGAAGGGCATCGACATGGCGTCGGCCTGGCTGGCCGGCAGCCCGGTCTTCTCGACGCCGCGAGAGAGCATCTGGAAGGAGAAGTCGGCGCCGACGATCGCGAGGCCCGGGACGCGCCTGCGCGCCATCGCGGCGACGTCCATGGTGCCAGCGCAGAGGTCGAGCAGCCGCTCGCCGTCCTTCGGCGCGAGGTCGGAGAGGAGGCGCCGGCGCCAGAGCTGATCGACGCGCGCCGACATCACGCGGTTGAGCAGGTCGTAGCGGGGGGCGATCCGGTCGAACATCGCGCGGACCTGCGCGCCGCGGGCGCCCTCGCCGGGCAGCGGGACGGCGGTCTTGGTGGGCTCGGTCATTGGAGGATGCCGCCCTTCTTCGGCGTCCAGGAGGCGGCCGGTGGCGGCGCGATGTCGGGGCGCCTCGGCGCGGGCGCGCCGGGGACGAGCCGCTGGTAGAGCGCGTCCATGCGGGTGACGACGTCTGGCGGGTGGACGCAGACTTCCGGCCACTCGCGCCCGCCCTCCTCGACCCACTTCCGCGTCGCGTCGACGCCGATCTTGGCGCCGAAGGCGAAGTGGGGGCTGGCGTGGTCTAGCGCGTCCACCGGGCCGTCCACGATCATGACGTCGCGCTTCGCGTCCACGTTGGCGAAGGCGCGCCAGGCGGCCTGCGGGACGTCCTGCACGTCCACGTCCTCGTCGAAGACGACGAGCGTCTTGGTCTGGGCCATCTGGCCGGAGCCCCAGAGACCGGCCATCAGCTTCTTCGCGTGGCCCGGGTACTCCTTCTTCATCCGGACTAGGCACAGGTTGTGGAACGCCCCCTCGACCGGCATCGCCATGTCGAGCACCTCGGGGAAGACGAGCTGGAGCATCGGCAGGAAGAGCCGCTCGGTCGCCTTGCCGAGCCATTGATCCTCGACCGGCGGCGGGCCGACGACGGTGGCCGGGTAGATCGCGTCCCTCCGGTGCGTGATCGCGACGACCTCCATCGCCGGGTAGTCGTCGGCGAGCGAGTAGAAGCCGGTGTGATCGCCGAACGGCCCCTCGCGCACGAGCGGCGCCGACGTGTCGACGAACCCCTCGATCACGATGTCCGCGTCTGCCGGGACGTCGAGGCCGGTCGCGACGCCCGGCACGGTCCGGACCCCCTCGCCGCGCAGGAAGCCCGCGAAGAGGTACTCGTCGACGTTGGGCGGCAGCGGGGCCGAGGCGCAGTAGGTGAGGGCGGGGTCGCCGCCGAGCGCGATCGCGACCGGCATCTTCTCCCCCTTCGCCTGGTAGCGGCGGTAGTGGGAGGTGGCGGTCTTGTGGAGCTGCCAGTGCATCGCGAGCCGCTTCGGCCCGAGGACCTGGAGCCGGTACATCCCCACGTTCCGGATGCCCGTGTCGGGGTCCTTCGTGATGACCTGCGGCAGCGTGATGAACGGCCCGCCGTCGTGCGGCCAGGTCTTGAGGACCGGCAGGATCCCGAGGTCGGGATCCCGGATCACCACCTCCTGGCAGGGGCCGGAGGAGACGCGCTTCGGCGTGAGCGTCGCGAGCTTGCCGAGCTTCGGCAGCATCGCGAGCTTGTCCCAGAGCGTCTTCGGCGGCGCGGTCTTCAGGAGGGCGGAGAGCTCCCGCGCGTGGCTCTCGAAGTCCTCGGACGAGAGCGCCCAGCTCGTCCGGCGCCGGGTGCCGAAGAGGTTCATCGCGACCGGGAACGCGCCCGAGGAGGGGCGCTCGAAGAGGAGCACCGGGCCGCCCTGCTTCGCGGCGCGGTCGGCGAGCGCCGCCATGTCGAGGGAGAGGTCGACGCGGTCCTTCACGCGGACGAGCTCCCCCGCCGCCTCGCAGCGGTCGAGGAATTCGCGGAGCGAACGATAGGGCATGAGGCGCGATTTCTACTCCGGCGGGGGCGCCGTTTCAATCGACCGGACCCCGGCGGAAGGGGGAGGGCAGACGGCTCAGGCCTCCGCCTCCGCGGCGATCCCCCAGCTCTTCAGCTTCCGCCAGAGCGTGGTCCGGCCCACGCCGAGGATCCGCGCCGCCTCCTGCTGCGAGCCGCCAACGCGCGCGAGCACGCGCAGCGCGTGATCGCGCTCCACCTCGGCGAGCGTCAGGAGGGGGGCGTCGCCCGGGATCGCGGACAGCGCGCCGGTCACCTCCTCGGGGAGCTGCTCCGGCAAGATGGCGCCGCCCCGGGAGAGCGCGCTGCCGTGCTTCACGGCGTTCCCCAATTCGCGCACGTTCCCGGGCCAGCCGTAGGCGAGGAGCGCCTGCTCGGCCGCGGGTGAGAGGCCGGCCGGCGGCCGCTTCTCGGCGGCCATCAGCGCGCGGGCGAGCGGGAGGATGTCAGCGCGCCGCTCGCGCAGCGGCGGGACGCGCAGCGAGAGGACCTTGAGCCGATAGTAGAGATCCTCGCGGAACTGACCGCGCGCGATGAGCGCCTTGAGGTCGCGGTGGGTGGCGCAGACGAACCGGACGTCCACCGAGAAGGTCCGGGTATCACCGACGCGCCGCACCTCGCCCTCCTGCACGGCCCGCAGCAGCTTGGCCTGGAGCGGCAGCGGCATCTCGCCGATCTCGTCGAGGAAGAGCGTCCCGCCGGAGGCCGCCTCGAGCAGCCCCTCCTTCGCCGTGGCCGCGCCGGTGAACGCGCCGCGGACGTGGCGGAAGAGCTCGCTCTCCAGCAGCTCGCCAGGGACGGCGGCGACGTTGATCGCCACGAAGGGGCCGTCGCGCCGCGGGCCGTTGGCGTGGAGCGCGCGGGCGACGATCTCCTTGCCCGTGCCGCTCTCCCCGAAGACGACCACCGGCGCGTCGGCGTCGGCGAAGTCGCGCACGCGCAGCAGGACCGCCTTCATCGCGTCGCTCTCCGCGACGACGTGAGTGACCGAGCGGAGCGACTCGACCACCGTCTCCAGCCCGCAGATGTCGCAGCGGCAGGGTTCGCCGTTCGGACCTCGTTCCATGTTCCGCCTCGTTTCAAAGTGAAACTTAATCAGCGAGCCGCGTGGCTGCAACCCATTGAAATCAGGTAGCTCAGCGCTTGGCCTCTCCTGTGCAATTCATCGAGTCAGGAGGTCAACATGCTGACCCAGAACGCCGCCGCAACACCCCGAATCGACAGGAACGACACCCTCGCCGCGATCGTCGCGCGCAACCCCGCGAGCGCACGCGTCTTCCAGGCCCACCGGCTCGACTTCTGCTGCCATGGAGACGTGACGCTCGACGAGGCGCTCCTCGGGCGCCCGGAGAAGGCCGAGGCGATCCTCGCCGAGGTCGAGGACGCCATCCGCACGCTCGACCGCGAGGTCGTGGCCGAGGACGTGGCCGCGCTCTCCGTCCCGGCGCTCATCTCGCGGATCATCGAGCGCCACCACGCCTTCCTGCGCCGGCAGCTCCCCGCGATCGAGCCGCTCCTCGAGAAGGTCGTGAGGGTCCACGGCGAGCACAACCCCAAGCTGGCCGCCGTCCTCGAGGCCTTCAAGGGGCTCCGCGCCGCGATCGAGCCCCACCTCGACGAGGAAGAGGAGGTCCTCTTCCCGCTGCTCATGACCCGCAAGCCGGACCAGGCCGCCGCCGCCGCGGGGCTCGACCGGATGTACGGCGACCACCTGGAGGTCGGGAAGCTGATCGGCCACCTGCGCGAGCAGACCGACGACTACGCGACGCCGGAGTGGGGCTGCCGCAGCTACCGGCTCCTGATGAGCGAGCTGGAGGACGTCGAGACCGACCTCCTCCGCCACGTCCACCTCGAGAACCACGTGCTCATGCCGCGGTTCTCAGCGCGCCACTGAGCCCCACCCCAACCCGAAGTCCCAATGGCCGCCGCCGGCGGCCAAGGAGCCTGCAGATGAGCATCCGAGAGCGACCGAGCCCCACCTGGACCGAGATCCTGATGAAGGATCACGAGCTGACCGAGCGCGTCTTCGCCGCGATCGAGAAGGCCTTCGCCGAGCCAGCCGATCCCACGCCCGGCCTCGTGGCCAACCTGCGCGAGTACCTCGTCAGCTACGTCGACCGCTGCCACAACCAGAAGGAGGAGCGGGCGCTCTTCCCGCTCCTCGCGCGGCGCGGGATCCCGAGCGAGGGCGGTCCGGTCGCTGTGATGCTCGCCGAGCACGCGCAGGCGCGCGAGCTCGTGGACCGGATCGACGCGGCCGCGAGGGGCTACGTCGACGGCGATCGCGGACGGCTCGCCGAGCTCAAGGCCGCCTTCGCCGCGTATGCCGCGCTCAACAAGCCGCACTACTGGAAGGAGAACGACATCCTCTACCCCCTCGCGAACCGCGTCCTCTCCCCGGAGGACGGCGCGGAGCTGGTGGACGAGATCGAGGAGATCGAGCAGGAGCTGGGACCCTCGACGCGCGAGCGGTACTGGAAGCTGGCGGAGGAGATCGTGTCGCTCGTGGAGCTGAAGGACCTCTCGTGGGGGCTCGCGCCGGAGGTGCTCGCCGCGATGCTCAACACCCTCCCGCTCGAGCTGTCGTTCGTCGATCACGAGGACCGGGTCCGCTACTTCAGCCACGAGCGCGGCGAGAAGATCTTCGCCCGCTCGCGCGGCGCGATCGGGACCGAGGTCCACAACTGCCACCCGCAGAAGAGCCTCCACATGGTCGAGCAGATCCTGTCCGACTTCAAAGCCGGACGCCGGACGGTGGCCGAGTTCTGGTTCGACATGGGGCCGCGGAAGATCCACATCCGCTACTGGGCGGTGCGCGACGACGCCGGGAAGTACCTCGGCTGCCTGGAGACGGTCCAGGACGTCACCGGCATCCAGGGGCTGCGGGGGCAGAAGCGGCTGCTCGACGACGCGGCGTAGGCTAGCCCATCAGCGCGATCCGGGAGCCGCGCCCGGGTCACCCTCCGCCGGCACGGCCTTCGCTCCCCCCTCCGGCCCCGCGACGACGACCTCCTCGATCCGCGCCTCGATCTCCGCGGGGTCGTATTTCAGCACCTTCAGCAGCTCCGCCGCCTGCTCCAGGCACTCCGCCGGCTTCCGCGACTCGTACAGGGGGATCCCCTCTGCGTACCTCTCATGCACCATCGTCGCCGGTGGCTCCGGGCGGAAGTAGAGCTGGTACACCCACCCTCCGCCCGCCGGGTACAGGTGCTGCCAGTAGCTCCCCACCCTCAGCAGCTCCGGCCCGAACGCTCCCTCAAGCACCGTCTTGAACCGGTACTTCAGCTCGTACGTCACCGGTGGCCCGCTGCCGGGAGGCTGACGTCGGAACGTCATGAAGAAGTCGTCGCCCCGGCGCCTTAGGATGCGCAGTGCTCCGTGAAGCACCAAGATGATTGAACCGTTGACGACTGGGTACCAGAGCGAATGCGGAGGCTTGATCACGGTTATGACCGCGACCAGCATGAAGACATACGCGAGTATCAGTGCTCCGCCGAGCACGAAGCCCACCGTACTCTCCTGCCCGGTGTTGATCTCCACGTATCCGTCACGCACCGTTCCCCGGCTACCCCACAGCTTCAGCTCGGCCATGCCTGTCACGCCTCCACCACGAAGTCCCGCGCGTACCCCTGCTTCGTCCCGTCGTTCAGGTCGAGCTGCGCCCGCCCCTTCAACTCGTCGATGTCCATCCGGAACTGGAGCGTCGTCCTCACCTCGGTGATCCTCCCGTCCTTCCGCGTGATCGCCGTCGGCGGAAGCTTCTCCAGCTCCAGCACGACGTCTCCCCCGCCCTGCATCCCCTCCTGCAGGTCGCGGACCGTGCTGAAGGGGTTGATGAGCTCGGCCTTCCTCGCCTTCGCGATGCCGCACAGCCCGGTCAACCTGATCTGGGATCGATCCGTGATGGCCCGCGGCTTCACCTTGAGCGTCACGGCGGTGTGGTTCTCGTACCGGAAGTCGACGTCCTTGAAGTCCGCCTCCACCTCGAACCTGCAAAGGATGTCGTTCAGCTCCTGGATCTGCTGCGTCAGCGGCTTCCCGGCGGGCTTCCGCCCGAACTCCGACCGGTCGATCCAGTCCTCGAGCTCGTCGTTGTTGAGGACCCAGACGAGGAGCAGCCCTATCCCTTCGACGATCAGCCCGGCGACCACTACGGCGCCGCCCGGCTTGGCCGCGACCCCTGCGGTGGAAGTCGCAGCTTTGGCCCCCGCCAGCACCATCTTCCAGCCGACCGCGACCAGCACCCCGCCGACTGCCACCACGGCCCAGCCGACCATCACGTCGTAGTCGCCGCGCTGGTAGGCGGCCTTCATCTCCCAGAGGGCGAGGAAGGCGTCGATGATGCCGGAGGCGATGCCTAAGACAGGGCCAGCCCTGCCCGCGACCTTCCCGAGCAGATCCTTTCGGTTGGCCGCAAGTCGTGTGCACGCGCTTTTGAACAGCCAGTTGGACGAAAGGAAGTCGAGAACCGACCCAGCAAGATTCGTGGTGTTCTTGGCAGTGGCCTCCCCGCTCTCCGCCTCCATCCACCCCCTGAACGCCAGCGCGACGTTGAACCCCTCGATGAAGGTGACGACCCCGCGCCCTGACTTCGTCTCCGGCCACTTCCCGAGCTGGTCGAGCGCCTGCCGGAGGTCCACCACCGTCACGCGGCGCGCGACGTACTCCACCGGCTGCACCTCGAGCCGCGCCAGCTTCATTCCGCTCTGCTTGTCGAGCAGGGTGATGACGAGGGTCAGCGCCTCCTTCCCCTCCTTCACGGCGATCACCGCCGCGAACTCCTCCAGCGCCGCGTAGACGACGTTGCTCCACTTCCGGATCTCGAAGAAGAGGTTCTCGCCTCCGCCCGGGTCCTGGTAGCCGGGCCTGAGCGCGAGGAGCTTCGTGGTCTGGTGGAAGTAGCTCTTCTCGTCGTCGTACTGCTTCCCGAGGTAGCGCACCCCCTCGGGCGTGTAGTGGAGGTCGGCGATGGTCTCCCCGTAGAGCGCGACGCCGGCCTCCTGATCGGTGTCGATCCCCTGGCTGTGGTCCGCCAGCAGCGCCAGGAAGGCCGGGTGCTCCAGCCACTGGACCAGGCTCTCCGCAGCAAATTGGACGGGGAAGAAGCGCCGCCGGTACTGCTCGACGTCGTCGCGCTGCCACGCGTCGAAGCGCCCTCGGTCCACCTCGCTCCGCGCCGAGGGCTTCTGCTGCATCACGCTGTAGATGGCCTGGTGGACGAAGGCCTCCTCGCTGCGCCGGTCGTCGTACTCCCAGCCCTTGTACGCCCCGAGCCGCTGCCGGTACCGCGCGCTTCGGCGTCGCGCCTCCCCGGCCACGTCCGGCAGGAGCAGGTGGAAGCCCTCGGCGCCGCCAAAGGGGGCGAGCAGGTAGTCGTAGGTGATGAGGTCGGGGCTGCTCTTTCCGTTCTGGTAGTCGGCGAAGATCTGCGGTCCGGAGCGCTTGTCCAGCGCGGCGTCGCGGAGGCGGCGGCGCGAGCTGGAGACCCGCTTCCCCCGCGCCTCCGGCTTCTTCGTGATCGCGTGGGGCGAGTCGAAGAGCCGCCGCTTCGAGAGCCGAAACGCGGAGGCCACGACGAAGTGCTCCGCAGAGAAGGCCGCGTCGTCCTTCGGGAAGAAGCCCTCGATCGTCATGAACGGGCCGGGCTCCCCCACTGCCCTGGAGTGGGACGTGTCGGAGGGGGTGACCTCGACCCGCTGATACGCCCCCTTCGTCACCGCCCAGGCCGACAGCAGCGCCTTGTCCTTGATGACGTAGACGTAGCCGTCCAGCATCGGCAGGGTGGTCGCGCGATCGCCGTTGGTCCCTCCCCGCTCGTCCCGGATCTCTCCGTACTTCTTAGGGTCGCGATCGTGGAAGGGCTGCCAGGTGAAGGTCTCGTAGGTGCCGTAGAAGCGGACGTCGAAGCGCAGCTCGGCCTTCGACTTCGGCTTCTCGCCCTTCGTCGCCGCGGCCTTCCCCGGCTTCGGCGCGGCGGTGGCCTCTCCCATCTCGCTCACGTCGCGCCCCTATCCCGCCGTGTTCTTCCCGTTGTGGAAGAGGGCGTCGCCGAGCCGGCAGACGTTCTTCCCCTCGATCTTCACGTCGAAGGAGTAGCTCAGGAACTCGCAGGGACCGGCGCTCTTCCCGCTGACGACCCCGCCGGCCGAGCCGGCCTCGTCGCCGCTGCTCTTCGCGTACTTCGCCCCCTTCACCATCGGCATCTCCCCCTCGATCGTGACGCTCTTCGGCCCCTCCGACGCGTCGGACGACCTCCCGACGTTCACGTAGGGGATCGGGACCGGTCCGCCGGGTGAAGGCGTCTTGCAGACGTCGGGCCCGACGACGCTCTGCCCGCCGCTGCCGCCGTGGGCGATCCCCCTGCCGTTTGCGAACGATGGCATCTACTGCCTCCCTTTCGTGTCAGCCGGCGGCGAGGAGCAGGGCCGCTCCCCGCGCCTCCCGGTCCGACGTGCTCCAGACGAGGCACGGTGCCTCGTGGTGTCCGTTCGAGAGCGCCTGCGCCGCGAGGGCCAGCTGGATCGGTCCCAGCGCGGCGCCGGCGTCGCCGATGCAGTCGGCCGCGTGGAGGAGCTCGTGCTCGCTCGCAAAGCGTCCGGCGTTTCGCAGGTACGCGACGCTCCACTCCTTCGCGGGCAGGCTCTCTCCGTTCATGCCGGCGTAGACGCTGCGGACCGGCGGCAGGCCGCGCACAGCGGCGAAGAGCCGCTGGAAGGCGGCGGTGAGGCCGTCTCCCATCAGCGGCGCCGGGCTGTATCGATGACCCTGCTCGACCGCCAGCCCGACCTCGGCGACGCGCGCGAGCGGGCGCCGTCCCTCCCGCCCTGCCATTCCCTGCGTCGAGAGGAGCAGGAAGGCGGCCCCTTCCCCCGGGATCAACGCGTCCCGCGGCCCGTCACCCTGGAGGCGCCCCTCGTCGCCAAGCCCCGCGAGCAGGTCGGGATCCCAGAAGCTGTCCACGCCACCCACCAGCGCCAGGGGAGCCTTCCCGGAGCGGAGGAGCTCGACGGCTCCTGCGAGGGCGCAGAGCCCGCCAGCGCCCCCCTGGCGGTAGAGGCGCACCCTGGCGGCGTCGAGCGGCACGCCGGCGCCAGGCTCGGGACGAAGTCCGAGCCGATGGGATCCGGGCACCCCTCGCGCGCCTCCGGCAGCGCGAGGAAGAGCGGCGGCGCTGAGGTGCACGGC
>JBAVTL010000318.1:0-2184 GCA_049696175.1 Anaeromyxobacteraceae bacterium | reverse complement strand
GCCCCTCGGCCGTCACCGACTCGGGGCGGTCGGCGACGTCGAAGAAGGCGAGGACGCCGAAGTGGTCGCCGGGGCCGAGCCGGCGCAGCGCGAGCTGCTCCCGTCGAAGGCAGGCCTCGCCCGAGAGGAGGAGGTAGAGCGGACCGCGCTCGCCCTGGGCGAGGAGGATCCGCTCCCCCGCCGCCAGCTCCTGGCGCTCGGCGCAGAGGAGCACCCGCGCGCGCGCCGCGGGATCGAGGCGGGCGAGCATGGAGCACGTCTCCAGCACCTTCGACTCGTCGATCCGCCCGGTCATGTGGTCCGCGCTAGAGGATCCTGAGGAAGAAGCACTTCAAGTAGCGGGTCTCCGGGACGCCCAGGAGCACCGGGTGATCGCGCCCGGCGCCGCGCCGCTCCAGGAGCTGCACCCTCCGCCCCGCGTCGTTGGCGGCGTCGAGGACGAGCGCCTCCAGCTCCGCCTCCGGCATGTGGTAGCTGCACGACGACGTCACGAGGATCCCGCCCGGCTTCAGGATCTGCATCGCGCGGAGGTTGATCTCCTTGTAGCCACGCCGCGCCGCGGCGAACGCGGTCTTGTTCTTGGCGAACGCGGGGGGATCGAGGACCACGAGATCCCACGCCGGCTCCTTCTCGGCCTCGTCGCGCAGGTAGTCGAAGGCGTTCTGCTCGACCACGTCCACGTTCGTCGCCCCGTTGAGCGCGGCGTTGGCGCGGAGGAGGGCGGCGGCCGGGGCCTGCATCTCCACGGCGGTGACGTGCTCGGCGGCGCGCGCGAGCTGGAGCGCGAAGCCGCCCGTGTAGGAGAAGCAGTCGAGGCAGCGGCCGCGAGCGTACTCGCCGGCCCGCAGGTGGTTCTCGCGCTGGTCGAGGAAGGCGCCGGTCTTCTGGCCGCCGATCACGTCGAGCGCGAGCCGGACCTCGCCCTCGCGGTACTCCGACGCGCCGGGGGCCGGGCCCCGGAGGACCCCCTTCGCCTGCTCCAGCCCCTCCAGCCCCCGCACGCGCACGTCGTTCCGCTCCACGACGGTCTTCGCGCCGAGCCGCTCCGCGAGGAGCGCGGCGAGCGTCTCCTTCCGCCGGTCGGTCGCCGGGACGAGCGTCTGGATCACGACGACGTCGCCGTACCGGTCGGCGACGAGCCCCGGGAGCAGGTCCGCCTCGCCGTGGAAGACGCGGAGGGCCGAGACGCCGGGGAGCATGTGCTCGCGCAGCGACACCGCGCGATCGATCCGCTCGGCGAGGAAGGCGTCGTCCACCGGCTCCTCGTCGCGGGTGACGACCCGGAGCGCGATCTGCGAGCGCTCGGACCAGAAGGCCTTCGCGAGGAAGCGGCCGCGGCCGTCCTTCACGGTGACCACGTCGCCCGCCGCGAGGCCACGGCCGGCCTTCTCCACGTCCCCCCGGTAGATCCAGAGGTGGCCGCCGGCGAGCCGGTCGCAGCCCTTGCGGGAGATGGTGACGCTGCCTTCCATGGGATCCAGTCTCCGCCGGGGCGGGTGAGGGTGCGCGCCGCTACACCTCTACCTCAGAAGCCTGCCGGAGGTCAGGGGCCGGCGCGGAGGTACTGGCGCGGCCAGGGGCCCTCCTGTCCGAGCCGCGTGGCGGCGTGGAGCGCGAAGTAGGGGTCGCGCAGCAGCTCCCGGCCGAGCAGGACGACGTCGGCCTGCCCGGAACGGATCACGTGATCCGCCTGCTCGGGGGCCGTGATGAGCCCGACCGCCCCGGTCTTCACCTTCGCCTCGCGCCTGATCCGCTCCGCGAACGGGGCCTGGTAGCCCGGGCCCGCGGGCGGCAGCGCGCTCGGCAGCAGCCCGCCGGAAGAGATGTCGAAGAGGTCGACGCCGAGCGGCGCGAGGCCGCGGCAGAGCTCGACCGTCTCGTCCACCCCCCACCCCCCCTCCGCCCAGTCGGTCGCCGAGAGCCTGAGGAGGAGCGGCAGCCGCTCCGGCCACTCCGCGCGGACGGCCGCCACCACCTCACGGACGAGCCGCGTCCGTCCGGCGAAGGTGCCGCCGTAGGCGTCGTCGCGGCGGTTGGAGAGCGGTGAGAGGAACTGGTGGAGCAGGTAGCCGTGCGCCGCGTGGAGCTCCACCGCCTGGAAGCCGGCGGCGAGCGCGCGGCGAGCGGCCGCGACGAAGGACTGCACCACGGCGCGGAGCCCGGCGGCGTCGAGCGCCTCCGGTG